>JAQGKN010000405.1 GCA_028290085.1 Hyphomicrobiales bacterium | reverse complement strand
TAGGTGAAGCTCCAGGCGAAGCAGTTCTCGTCGTCGATCGGTACCCAGGCATGGCCGTTCAGCGCGTTGTCGCCATAGGGCGGGACCATCGAATACCAGGGCATGATCCATTGCGTGATGCGCCAGTAGTAGTGGCCCGCTTCGGCATTGCGGCGCGCGCCGATGAGCAGGCCGCCTTCCGACTCCACCACTTCGAACTTTGGCGAGGTGTCCGCCTGATAGGCAGCACCCTTCGTCGACCGATGTAGCTTGTCGGCGTGGAGATCACCGCTGTGCAGGAATGAAACGTGGCTGGAGTCGATGCCGCCTTCCATCGCCTGCAGGTAGTTGCATTCCTGGATGCGCTTTGAGAAGAAGAGATGGCCCTTGGGCAGCTTCGCCCATTCGAAGCCAGGCATTTCCGGCTGCTTCTCCGGCGGTCCCATATAGGTCCACAACACGCCGCCCATCTCGACGAGCGGATAGGACTTCAGCTTGATCTTCTGCGCGTAGCCGCTCTCGATGGCCTCCGAGGGCACCTCGACGCATTGGCCTGTCACGTCGAATTTCCAGCCGTGATAGGGGCAGCGGATGCCGCATTCCTCGTTGCGCCCAAACCAGAGCGAGACACCGCGATGGGCGCAGAATTCATCGATCAGGCCATAGCGCCCCTCGCTGTCGCGGAACGCCAGCAGGCGCTCGGACAGGAACTTCATGCGGACCGGCGGGCAATCGTTCTCGGGCAATTCCCAATCGTGCATGATGGGAACCCAGTAGCGGCGGAACAGATCGCCCATCGGCGTGGCGGGCCCGGTCTGGGCGAGCAGCATGTTCTGTTCGTGCTTCATGGCATCTTCTCCCGGGGCAAATTCTTGGATTTTGCGTTGGCTCAGGGATAGGCAATGCCATGACGCCCGACCAATACCGTCTCTTGTTGGACCTATAAGAAAAACATATAGTTTGGCGAAACAGGAGAGCGTGTGAGCGGGACGAGCAGCATTTCCTTGCGCCAGCTGCGCTATTTTCGGGCGGTTGCCCGCGCCCGCAGTTTTTCGGCGGCCGCGCGCGTGCTGAACGTTTCGCAGCCCGCGCTCGGCCTGCAGGTGCGCGATCTCGAGACGCAGCTCGAAGCCGATCTGTTTCTTCGCCATGCGCGAGGCGTTGAGCTGACGCCAGCCGGCGAGCTCTTCCTGTCGCAGGTCTCCGACATTCTCGACGCGCTGCAACGGGCGCAGACCAGCGTTGCCGAACTCACGACGCGCGTGTCCCAGGAAATCCGCCTCGGGGTCACGCCGACCATCGGGCGCATTCTCTTCGAGGATCTGCTGAAGGTTGGCACACGGCCCGGCACGCCCTTGAAGCTGCTGCTGCGCGAGGGCCTGACGTCAGACCTTCTGCGCATGATGCGCGAAAACGAGGTGCAGGCGAGCTTCTGCTACGACCCGCCCGCCGACAGCGGCTTTCATGTCGTGCCGCTTTTCCAGGAAGACCTCGTGCTGGTGCGGCGTGCCGATGCAGGGCCG
This sequence comes from Hyphomicrobiales bacterium, assembly GCA_028290085.1. GTDB lineage: Bacteria > Pseudomonadota > Alphaproteobacteria > Rhizobiales > Beijerinckiaceae > Terripilifer. Next base: position 3,831 of record JAQGKN010000405.1, on the reverse strand, counting down.
CTGCCCGACGTCGTTAGCATTGGCGACCTGCCGCGCTTTCCGCTGGCGCTGGGCGCGCGTCACGACGCGAGCCGTCTCGCCATCGAGCGCGCAGCCGCGACGCATGCGATCACGCTCGACGTGCGCGAGGAAATGGCGCCCATTTCGCTGAAACGCGAGATGCTGATCCGCCACGGGCTCAGCAGCATCGTGCCTTATGGCCTTTTTCTACCCGAGATTTCGCGCGGACAATTGAGCGCTGCGCGCATCGACCCGCCGATCTGCCGCAGCATGGCGCTGGCGATGAGCCTCGATCTACCCGGCACCATCCGCACGGCGCTGACCGAGATCGCGCGCGCCGCCGTCGACGAGCAAATCGCGGCAAGAGAATTGCGCTGGCGTCCGGCGTGACGCGCGAACGTTTCAGGGCTGCGCGATATTGAGCATCTTGCGCACGCGTGCTTTCACCGGCTCGGGCGCAGCTTCCATCTGTTGCATGACCTCCGTCATGCGTGCGGGACCAAACCAGCGCGTGTCGATTTTCATCCGCTCCGCATCGACGAGAAATTCCGGGTCTGCCATCGTCTCGGCGAAAGCCTTTGAGAGCACGTCGGCGCGCTCGCTCGGCAAGCCGGGCGGCGCCATGATCGGGCGGCCCAAGGCGAGCTGCGCGAACATCAGGCCAAGCGCGGCCTTGCTGTTTTCGTCGGGTGCGAGTTCCAGCGCGTTGGGAACGTCCGGGTACTTCGGACTGCGCGACAAGCCCATTTGCAGTACGACGCGCAACGTTCCGTCTCCGAGTTGTCTTTCAAAAAGAGACGCCAGTGTGGACACGAAGATTCCGCATGCGCCCTGCAGCTCCCCGCGCTCCATCGCGGTCGCACGCGCCTGCGTGCCGCCATAGCCAGGGATGATCTTCAGCTTGGCTCCGAGTTCCTCGTTCATGCCCATCGGGAACGTCTGCGAGTTGGAGCCAATGCCCTCGCTGCCGATGATGACCTCTTTAGTCAGGAAATCGTTCGCGTTGTAAATTCCAGATGTGCGCCACACCGAGCAGGTGTCGAATTCCTCGCTCATATTTCCGATGGGCGTGAATTTCAGATTGTCGAACTTTGCCAGACGCTCCCCGAGTGCTGCGACGAGAAACGAGCTGGACGCCAGCATCGCAATCGCGGTGCCGTCCTTGGGCGCGACGTTAAAAAGATTATTGGCCGCAACCATGCCACCGCCGCCGGGCACATTTTGCACGACGATCGCGGGATGACCTGGAATGTGTTTTGGAAAATGCCGCCCGAGCGTGCGGGCATAAGTGTCGTAACCGCCACCGGCACCCGAGGGCACGACGAGCGTGATGGTTTTTCCTGCAAAGAAAGGCTCGGCCTCTTGCGCGCTGCCCGGCGAGGAAAGCGGGGGAATGAGCGCGAAAGCGAGCGCAGCCAGGTAAGCCGTCTTCATGGCAGATCTCCTCGGGCGGTGGCGGGTCGCAGCTGTTGCGCTGCAACCCGCGGGTTGGCCTATTTCACGCCCATGCCCATGAGAAGCGGGATGTCCTTGGCCTGCCGGGATGCCGGAAGGCTTTTCACATAAGCGTAGATGTCCGCGACCACCTGATCGGGAACAATCGAGACTTCATAGGGAGGCATATCCGAGCCCGGGTGACGCAGCTGATTGATGAAGGCCTCGTAGGGATATTCGGTACGCGAGAGGCGCGGCCCGGTGAGGGCGGCGCCGTTGGCGCCAACGCCATGGCACTGATAGCAGCCGTCGGAGATGAAATGCTTCTCTCCGTTCTTGATGTCTCCCGCAGGCGCTTTCGCGTCTTGAGATAGCGCCGGGCTGGCAACGAGAGCGGCAAGAATTGCCAATGAAAGAATGCGCATTGGTTGTTCTCCTAGCCGCGGGGCTGCATGACGACATCGATGAGGACGGGCTGGCCGGCCTTGACGGCGGCGACACCCTTCGTCAGCGCTGCGGCTAGATCGTTGGGATCGGTGATCGGGCCGATACCGACCGCACCATAGCCCTGCGCAACCTTGGCGTAATCGACATTCGGATCGGTGATCGTCGTGCCGATGACCGCGTTCTCCACGCCGCGATTATGCCGGTTCGCCATACGCTGGATGTGCATGACCTCCTGATGATAGGCGCGGTTGTTCTGGATAATCGCCAGATAGGGGATCTTGTGATGCGCGGCGGTCCACAGCGTGGTGGGCGCCATGTTGAAATTACCATCGCCGATCACGGCGATCGGCAGGCGTCCGCCGGCATCGCGATGCGCCAAAGCAGCTCCGAGTGCTGCCACCGGCTCGTAGCCGACACCCGAACCACCGGACGAACCGATATATTGGTAGTGCTTCTCCATCGGCCACAGCCGATGCTGCCAATTGCCCACGTACGCGTTGGGCGTCAGGAAGGCCCAATCGTCGTTCTTGACGATATTCCACAATTCCGCGAACAGGCGTGCACCGCTGATCGGCGTCGAGTCGAAGGAGATAGCCGCATCCGCGCGGGCACGATCCGCGATGCCCTTGTAGGCCTCGCGCAGCTTCTGCCCACGCGCCTCGAAGGCGGATTGACGCGCGCCCGACTCTTTCAGCACAGCCTCGATCAGGAAGGGCAGCGTGGCTTCGGCGTCTGCTGTAATCGAAACATCGGCTGCACTGTAGCGCTGGAAGTCCTGGTAGTTCGCGCGCACCATCAGGTCATGTGTCGAGATGCTGATGACCTTAGTGTCGGCCTTTGCCTTGCGGCGTGAGGTCCGCTCCATCTGGTCGGTCACGCGATTGAGCTGACCGTAGAGATCGACGGGTTCGAGCGAGAGAATGCAGTCGGCCTGACCAACGAGCGCGGCGCTGCGTGCCGACTGGCAGAGATAATGCGTCGTCGGCATGTTCATGCGGTTCTGGAGATCGATCACCGGCGCCTGCAAGGCTTCCGCGAGCTTCACCAGATTGTCCATGCCCGCTTGCGAGCGCGCATAGCGATCCGCGATAATGACCGGGTTCTGCGCAGCGACCAGCATTCTTGCGACTTCGCGCAACGAGCCGGGATCGCCCACCGTCTGCGTGCCGATGTTCAGCTTGGGAATGGTGAGCTTTTCACTTGCCTTCTTGTCGAGCGGCGTTTCCTGCAGCTTGCCGTCAGCCGTGATGAGCACAGGCGCGGACGGCTGCGCCGTGGCGAGCGAATAGGCGCGTGCCGTCGATTCCGCGAAGCTCTGCAATGACCAGGGATAATCATCCCACTTGGTGAAATCGCGTACCGTCGCAGCACCGTCCTGCACGGAGTGCATCCACTCCACACCGGGGCGGCGGTCTTCGACCGGGCCTGCACTGGCCGTGAACAGCATGATCGGAACACGATCGCACCAGGCATTGAAGATCGCCATGGCGGCGTGCTGCGTGCCCACCGTGCCATGCATCATGGCGGCCATCGGCTTGCCGGCGACCTTGGCATAGCCATGCGCCATGCCGACAGAAACTTCCTCGTGCAGACAGGTCAGCCATTCGGGCTTCTTGTTCTGACCGTAGTTGATGAAGCTCTCCTGCAGGCCGCGGAACGTGGAGCCGGGGCAAGACGCCATATAGTCGAGGTTCAGCGTCTTGCAGACGTCGACCATGAAGTCGGAGCCGGTCTTCTCCGTCGTGAGAGGCGCGAGTTCTGCCGGCGTGTCGTTCTCGGCGGCATGTTGCGCCGCGGTGGGCAGCGGCACCTTTGCCGCGTTGGGCTGCGCGGGAGCAGCACCCTGTGCACGCGCTTCGACAGCGATGGTTGCGCCGCCTGCGACCACCGCTCCCCTCAGGAATCCACGGCGATCCAGCTTTCCTATCTCAGACATTTCCATCCCCAGAG
>JAQGKN010000379.1 GCA_028290085.1 Hyphomicrobiales bacterium | reverse complement strand
GTTTCGGTGAGTTCCAGAACGAGGCGGTCGACAACGGCGGGTCGTCCCGCAACTTGCGCGGCAAGACGAGCGATGAGACCGGGTGAGTGGAGTGTTGCGCCGGACATGTTGACCGTCAGCGACAATCCGGGATCGGCAATGAGTTGCGCCACGCTCAGTTCCAGCACGCGCTGGTCGAGCATTTCGATGAGTCCCAGGCGCTCGGCCGCTGGGACGACGGCGCCCGGCGACACAAGATCCCCATTTTCCAGCCGCAGCCGCATTAGCGCTTCGTAAAAGACGGGCTGGTTCGATTTCGCGCAGACGATCGGCTCGAGAGCGATCTCGATGCGCCGGTCATTGAGCGCCGAGACGATGATGTCGCGAGTCTTCTGCAGGCGCAGACGCGCGTCTTCACGGGCCTGGCCGGGTTCATAGATGCGATAGGGCGGGCTCGGCATTTCGCGTGCCGAACGAAGTGCCTCCTCGGCATTTTGCAGCAGCAATTGCGGATTGCGCGCATGGCGCGGTCCACAGACGGCGCCGATGTGCAGTTCGACGGCGACCTGGCCGCCAGATGTCTCGACGGGCCGGTTGGCGATTTCGTTGAGGAAGCGCTGGACGGCGGGTTCGAGTTGCTCCGGGCCGCAGCTGTCGAGAAGCAGCGCGTATTTTCCGGCGGAATAACGGGCTAGTGCATCGGTCGTGCGCATGATCATGCGCAGCCTACTTGCGACGGCCGCAATGGCCTCATCGGCGATGGCGAAACCGTGAGTGCGGTTCAACGCCGCAAGATTGTCGATCCCAACCATCAGCAATCCGAAGCTCGTCTTCGTGCGGCCGGCGTGAGTGTACATGCGTGCGGCGCTGTCCAGGAACTGGAGCCGCGTCTGGGCGCCCGTCAGAGGATCGCACCCGGCTTCGCGTCCCACGCTGCCCCGGTCCGCGATCACGCGGATGACGCCATGGGCGCGGGCTGGCCGCTGATCGGTGCCCGCAAACCAGCGGCCCGTGTCCTCGATCCAGGTGCGCGGCGCGCGCTCACCGATGTCCAGCACCAGCGCGTAGGTGACGTGGTAGGGGACGCCGGTGCCACGGTCGGTCGCGTCCGAGCGGGTGACGGCGCCGTAGGGCGACGAGGGGCTTTCGGGCGCCAGCAGCGCGTGCCACGCGGCCGCCGTCTCGATCTGGTCGCGCTGCCGCAGCCCAAGCAGCTCGCAAATGTTCGGGCTCCACTGGAGCGCGTCGCCCAAAATGTCCCAGTCGTAGGTCGCCTCGCCGATTGAATTCAGGATGGCCCGCGGATCATGCCCCACCGGTGCAGTGGATCCGTTTGAGGACTGATCGTCGGACGTCATGCGCAGGCCTCGCCTTGGGGAGGCAAGGCCTCCGAAGATTCAGCGAGGAGTGTCGCGCCCCGGAGTTAATTTCCCGTTGAGCATATTTATGAGGGGAGCTTCGATCTCAGCTGGTGCGAGGGGTCGGGCGCCATCCCGGCGGTGCGAGTTCGAAACCGGCGAAATCGAAGGCCGGGGCGACCGTGCAGCCGACTAGCGTCCATGCGCCGAGGCTCGTCGCTGTCTGCCAATGATGCGTGGGAACAACGATTTGTGGGCGCTGTCCGGCTGCGATATCGGGGCCCAGATGCGCGGCCGATGCGTCGTGCCCGTTGGGCGATTGTGTCAACACGAGCGGTGCGCCCGCATAAAAATGCCAGACCTCGGTCGCGTCCACGCGATGCCATTCCGAGACATCGCCTGCGCCCAGCAGAAAATAAATGAGCGAAGACGCAGAGCGTCCCTCGGCATCGGTGCGGGGATCGCGGAAGGTCTCGCGGTAAAAGCCGCCTTCGGGATGAGGCGCCAGCGCGAGCAAGCGGATCATCTCGTCGGCTGTCTGACCGCCATGAGGGTAGGTGTTGCCCACCGGCTCAGGCCTTGTTCTTGCGGGTGCGCAATTCGGCGAAGACGGCGGCAGGGTCGGCGCCGCTCATGCCGACGGCAGCCTGTACCAGCGGGTCTTCGGCGCGCAGGAAGGGGTTGGTCGCCAGCTCCAGCGCGATGGTTGTCGGCAACGTCGCTTCGCCGCGCTCGCGCTGGGCATCGATCTCGTTCGCCCGATTGCGCAGGAGCACGTTTTCCGGATCGACGGTCAGGGCGAAGCGGGCGTTGGCCTGCGTATATTCGTGCCCGCAATGGACACGCGTCTCCTGCGGCAGGGACGCGAGTTTCACGAGCGATTCCCACATCACGGTCATGGAGGTCTCGAAGACGCGGCCGCAGCCGAGCGCGAACAAGGTGTCGCCCGCAAACAGGAGTTCTTCCTCCGAGAAGAAATAAACGATGTGGCCGACGGTATGGCCGGGGGTTTCAATGACGTGGGCCGTGAGGCTGCCGATCTTCACTTCGTCGCCTTCGCGCACTTCGAGATCCGCCTTGCCTGCGACCTCGGCGATCTGTGCGGCTTCTAGCACGGGCACGACGAGGCGTGCCTCGGGAAAGCGCGCCTTCAGTCCGGGGATGCCGTCGATGTGGTCGCCGTGGCGGTGCGTCACCAGAATGTCCGTCAGCGTCCAGCCCTTCTCGTCCAGCGCGGCGAGGATGGGGGCGGCTTCCGGCGCGTCGATCGTCGCGGTCGCCCCGGTCTCGGGATCGTGTACGAGGACGCCGAAATTGTCCGACAGGCAGATGAACTGGTGAAGTTGAGCAGCCATGGTGGTCCTCTGTAAATGCGCGACGTGAGTGGCCCTGAAATGGGGTCATTCGGAGCCATTACAACTCAAGCCGCACAGGACGGCGGGTTTTCGAGCCGCTCCGAACATGCCACATAGGGCAGATGGCCCTCGATGTCGTCGATCTCCGCACATTCTATGCAACGCCGCTCGGCCATGTCGCCCGGCGGCTGGTCTCGCAGATCATGCGCGAGCGCTGGTCGAATTGCGTGGGGTTGTCGGTGATGGGGGTCGGCTATGCAACGCCCTATCTCGGGCCGTTGCGCGAGGAGGCGGTGCGGGTGCTTGCCTTCATGCCTGCCGAGCAGGGCGTGGTGAACTGGCCGGCACACGGGCTTTCCGCCTCGGCGCTGGTCGAATCGACCATGATGCCGCTGCCCGATTCCTGCATGGACCGGGTGCTCGTCGTTCATGCGCTGGAGACGCTCGAACATCCGCGCGACGTGCTGGCCGAGATCTGGCGCATCCTGACGCCGGGCGGCCGCATGATCGTGGTCGCCCCCAATCGGCGCGGGCTGTGGTCGCGCGTGGACACGACGCCCTTTGGCCAAGGCCAGCCATTTTCGAAGAGCCAGCTGCGCGAATTGCTGCGTGAGACGCTGTTCTCGCCGGTGCACTGGGCGGAGGCGCTCTATGTACCGCCCTTCGCCCGCCCGTTCTTCCTGCGCACAGCGCCGATCTTCGAGGCGATTGGCTCCCGGCTCGGATTGCCGGGCGCGGGGCTGCATCTGGTCGAGGCCACCAAGCAGCTCTATCGGCCCATTACAGCGCGACGCACGCGGCGGCTGCCGCAATTCGAGCCCGCGCTCTCGCCGAGCGCGGTGCCGCCGTTGTCTCGGGGTCCGTAGCCCCGGCTTATTGGCTCGGGATCGGCAGGCCGAAGGAATTGGCGAGGAACAGCCCGCCATGCATCAGGCCGCCCTCATCGATGCCGTGGCCGATGCCCGACGACAGATGCCATTGGCAAGGAATACCAGCCTCGCCGAAGGCCGCGGTCGACATGAACAGGGCCTCCATTGGAATGACGTCGTCGCGGTCGCCGTGCACCATGAGCAGAGGCGGCGCCTCGCCCTTGGCGTTGCGCGCGGTCGCTTCTGCAAGATGTTCGGGGCCGACGAGCACGCCTGAAAAGCCCAGAATGGCGGCCGGTGCGAGCTTCCGTCGCAGCCCGGTGTGGAGCGCCATCATCGTGCCCTGGCTGAAGCCGACGAGGGCAAGGCTGCTGTCATCCAGACCGTATCGCTCGAGTTCGGCGTCGAGAAATGCGTCGAGCGCCGGGCGGGCCATGGTAACGCCGCGCCAACGCTCTTCGGGGTCGCGCATAGTGAGCGGAAACCATTGGCGCCCCTGTGGCGACATGGTGCAGCGGTCGGGCGCGTGGGGCGAGACGAAGGCCGCTCCGGGCAGCCACGGCTGCCATTGCTTGGCAATATCGATCAGGTCGTTTCCATCCGCGCCATAGCCATGCAGGAAAACGACGAGGTTTTTCACGGGGCCGCGGGGGGCAATGCGGGGACCGT
>JAQGKN010000352.1 GCA_028290085.1 Hyphomicrobiales bacterium | reverse complement strand
ACGGCATTGGCTGACGCAGCATCGTGCCCCGCCGGATGCACGTGTTGCGTCGATCAATTGCGGCCGGCGGAAGCGGAATAAGTCCTGATGTCAGTCCGCGCCGGCGCTGTCTTTGTCCAAGCCGCCGATGTGTTTCTGCGCATAGAGTTCGAGGCCGATTTGCTTGATCAGCTCAAGCTGTGTCTCGAGAAAATCGATGTGCGCTTCTTCGTCCGCCATAACGTCTTCAAATAGATTTTTGGAGACCCGATCGCCAGCGGACGCGCAATAGCTTGCTGCGTCCTGATACAGATTCCGCGCTTCATATTCCGACGAGAGATCCTGCTCGATGATTTCTCTAACATTCTGTCCGATGCGCAGGGCATTCAGATCCTGCAGGTTCGGGAAGCCATCGAGAAAGAGGACGCGGTCGATGAAGCGATCAGCGTGCTGCATTTCCTCGATCGATTCCTTGCGCCATTGTTTGGCGAGAGCGTTGTAGCCCCAATTGGCGAAGAAACGGTAGTGAAGCCAGAACTGATTTACCGCCGTTAGTTCGTGCTTGATACCCTGGTTCAGGTACTCGATGACCTTGGTATCGCCTTTCATGACTGACTCCTTCGGCACATGAAAACGCCGCCCAAGCTGCCGCTCGAAATCGGTACTCGTGCGACGAGCTAACAGTGGATTTCGTTCAGGCGGGCAGCAAATCTCGGGACTACAATTTTTCGCTCGGGAGGCTAAACCAGGGTGCATTATGCCAGCGCGCGAATATTTGACAACGATTTGCGGATTTTCGTCCAGCACCGCTCAATGCGTTCAGCGTGCTCCGTACTCAAAGACGATATAAACGGGGCCCCCGTTAGGGGGGCGGGGGTAGGGCTCACCTTTCCTGACCGCCGCGAGGGCTTTTGCATCGAGATCCGGCATGCCGCTCGGAATCGCGATTGCGGCCTGGATGATCCGTCCGTTGCTTAGGATGCCGAACACCACCCGCCCATGGATGCGGCGTGAGGAGGGTTGCGCGTCCGGCGTTTGCATCTGCTTCATGATCCGCCCATAGAGCGTCGAGAGATAGCCGGGATCGGCGCTACCCCTGGCATCCGGGCTTCGTTTGGCGGGCTCCTTGAATTCATAATCGGGCAACGGCGGCATGAGGGCATAATGCTGGGCCTTCGGCGGCTCAGGCGCTGCCATGACCTTCTCTGGCGTGGCTGCTGTCGCGCCCGGCGGTTCAAGGCCGTCCGGCTCGGGCTCGGCCTTGCTGGCCTTCTGCTCAGGCGGAGGAGGCGTGTCCTTGCCATCCTCGCGGTCTTGATCCGTCGAGCGGACGAAGTCGCTGACCGGCTTCTCCTCGAGGGTCTGTTGCGGTGGTTGCGCGACGGCAGGCTCTTGCGGCTCCGGCACGGGAGGAGCGGGTTGCTCAACGACGATCTCGACGGGGATCGCTTCTTCCAAAGCTTCGCCTGGTGCGCTGCCTTGTTCGGGCATAAGGAGTGCCCCGGCGTGAAGTGCCAGTGAGACGAGGAAGATCGCCGCAAGATGCAGCCGGTCGAGGCGGTGCGAGCGCAGGTACACAGGGTCCCGCAGATCGAAACGAACGCCCTCGAGGGGTGGGGAACTGGCCTGCACCGCAGTCATCTTCCGAACGGCTCCAACGGCATGCATGACCCATCCTACAGATGGATGCGCACGCCGCCTACCTTGCCGATGCTGCGAGGCCGTGTAACCCGTTGACTGCAGAGCTTTGCCGGCCCCTGATTCAGGTGCGCTGCGAGACCGCGATCATGGTGAAATCCGGGTCAGACAAGAACCACTCGCCTCTCGGGCATTGCCGTTTCAAGAGGTCGAGTCTTGCGCCCTGTTCCTTGCCGAGCCCGACAGGGATGGGTTGCAGGCATGGATTGACGCCCACGACCTCGTCGAGATCACATTTCAGTGCCTCGATGCACTCTACTTCAAAGCCGACGTGATCCATGCCGGTCCGCAGGATGCTCTGACCGATGTAGTTCTGGATCTTGTAGGGAATGATCGCCAGCGTCACCTTGCCGTCCGACAGGTAATGATTTGGATCGTCGGAAGCGGAGTTCTGCTCTACGAGTCCGAATACATCGACATAGAATTGAGCCATTTCGTCGGGGCGCAAGGTGCGCAGTGCGACGTGGCTGATGCGGCGCTCGGCCCGCTCTCCCGTATTCTCGACATAGATCGCATCACGGTTCTTCATTTGCGCTTGCGAGATGTCGAAAACATTGCCGTCCGGATCGTTCGCCGTGATCCCGGCGAAGGGCCGCGTGCTCGGCCGTTGCACGTAGCTCGCGTGTGGATAGCGGCTCATTCTGGCAAAAGTCTCTTCGACGTCATCGACCTGGATGCCGAAATGATCGAGGCCTGCGGGACGTCCGGCCTTGCGTGGATTGATGTTCAGGCCGACATATCCGTCGCCCACGGTGATCGCGCGCATCGGACGGTCTTTCTCCGACCGTTTCATCTTGAAGACTGCTTGATAATAGGCCGCAAGCAGCGTGTATTGCTGGCTCACGATGGCCACGTGATTGATTTTAGCCGCCAAGGTCGCCTCCCCCGAATGTTTTTTTGAACTGTGCTCGGCGTTTCCGCTGCCGTCAAGAACCGGGCTGAAACACAGCAGCTTTGTGCTTTGCGCGTTCGCCCGTAGACTGCGCAGCAATAAAAGACGGGGAGGGACTCAATGCGGATCTGCATCGTCGGCGCAGGCGCAATCGGCGGCTTGCTTGCGGTTCGACTCGCGGCCTCTGGCGAAGCGGTGACTGTTGTCGCGCGGGGCGCGCAGTTGGAGGCTATTGAAAAGCGCGGCCTGCGGCTGACGGGCCTGCAGGGCGAGGACATCCACGCCAGCCCCTCGCTCGCCCGCGACTTGCGAAGCATCGGCCCGCAGGATCTTGTCGTGCTCGGCGTCAAGGCACATCAGGTTGCACCTATCGCGTCTGACGTTGCTGATTGCCTCGCCCCCGAAGGGCTCGTGCTCACCGCGCAGAATGGCATTCCCTGGTGGTATTTCTTCGGGCACGGCGGCTCGCTTGAAGGGCGTGCGCTGAACAGCGTCGACCCAGGCGGTGTGATCGCAGCGCATCTGCCAATTGACCGCGTGATCGGATCGGTCGTGTATCCCGCCGCCGAGATCGCCGAGCCCGGCGTCATCAGGTTGATCGAAGGCAACCGTTTTTCGCTGGGTGAGCTCGACAATTCGCGGACCGACCGCTTGCAGGCTATCTCGCAGGTGCTGACCAATGCCGGTTTCAAGGCGCCGGTCGTGACGGACCTTCGCAGCGAAATCTGGACGAAAC
>JAQGKN010000349.1 GCA_028290085.1 Hyphomicrobiales bacterium | reverse complement strand
CGTCCGCAAACCCGAAACCTTCCGCGTTGTCGGCAAGCATGTGAAACGCCCGGACGTTCCTGCAAAGGTCGCGGGCACGTTCCTCTATGCGCATAACTTCGAACTGCCGGGCATGCTGCACGGGCGCGTCATACGCCCAGCTTCCATGGGCGCAACATTGGAAAACGTCGATGAGGCCTCGGTCTCCTCGATCCCCGGTGTGCAGGTGGTGCGCATCAAGAATTTCCTCGGCGTGGTCGCGCCCGACGAATGGGATGCGATCCGCGCCTCCCGCATGTTGAAGGCGACATGGTCGGGGGGCGGACTGCCCGCCACCAGCGATAACCTTGCGGATTGGGTCCGCACGAAAGCTGCGAGCCTCGGCGAGGAAACGCTCGACAAGCGCGGTGATTTCGAGCCCGCTTTCGCAGGCGGCGCGAAGAAGCTGACCGCCGATTTCTACTGGCCCGCGCAGAGCCATGCGTCGCTCGGGCCGTCCTGCGCGGTGGCGGATGTTTCCAACGGCGAGGCGAAGATCTGGTGTTCGTCGCAAGGCACGCATCGCTATCGCAAGCATTTCGCGACCATGCTGGACATCCCAACGAGCAAGACGATTGTCTATTATCTCGACGGCGCGGGCTGTTACGGCATGAATGCGCATGAGGATGCCGCGGCCGATGCCGCATTCCTCTCGCGTGCGGTGGGCAAGCCTGTGCGCGTGCAATGGATGCGTGAGGATGAACACGGGCTCGACCCCAAGGGGCCGCCGCAGGTCATCACGCAGGAGGCTGCGCTTTCTGCCGAAGGCAAGATCGTGGCGTGGCGCACGCAGATGTGGGTGCCAAAGGCGACGGAGGGCCTGCCGACCATCCCGCTGCTCGCGCCAGCAGAAACCGGCTCGAAACAGACGCCCGGCATGGGCACGGGCTCAGTGAGCCAGGGCGGCACGCCCGTCTACAACGTGCCCAACCAGCAGACGCTCGTGCATTGGTTGAAGGAAACGCCGCTGCGGCCCTCGCATCTGCGCGCACCTGGCAAGATCGGCAATCTGCTCGCGGTCGAGACCTTCATGGATGAGATGGCGCTGGAGGCCGGGCGCGATCCGCTCGCCTTCCGCCTCGAATATCTCACCGATCCGCGCGGGCGCGAATGCCTGCAACGTGCAGCCGATCTGTTCGGTTGGGATGCCCGCGTGCAACCGCGCCGCGACGGCAAGGGGCGCGGCATTGCTTATACGCAGTACAAGGGCAACGACACCTATGTCGCCATGGCGATGGAGGTCGAGGTGGACGCTGCTAGCGGGCGCATCAAGGTAACGCGAGTGGCGGCGGCGCAGGATTGCGGCCAGATCATCAGCCCTGACGGCGTGCGCGCGCAGGTCGAAGGCTGCATTCTGCAGACCATCGGGCGCACATTGTACGAGGAGGTGAAGTTCGATAGCCGCAACGTCACCAGTCGCGACTGGGCGAGCTATCCGATTCTCACCTTCCCGGATGTGCCGGAGCTGAAGATCGATCTCATCGACAGGCCCAACGAGCCGCCGATGGGCTCGGGCGAAGGCGCGACCGCGCCGGTGGCAGCCGCACTGGCCAATGCTGTCTTTGACGCGACGGGCGTGCGCCTGCGCAGCGTGCCCTTTACTGCACAGCGCGTGAAGGCCGCATTGCTGGAGACGCCCACAAAACAGGGCTAAACGAAACCGGCGTTGGCGGGGTGACTTGACCCCGCCCGTCTGCACTGATGAACTGCGAAATAACAACCGCTGCGAAACGACGGCGGATTTCGGGAGGACGTCATGCGAGCCACTTTGCGGGGCCTGCCAGCGCTCGTCGCTGCGCTTTTTCTGACTGCTGCGGCGCAAGCCCAAACTTCATCCGTCGAGCAATTCTATCGCGGCAAGACGATCACTGTGATGATCGGCTATGGCGTCGGCGGGTCCGACGATCTCTGGGCGCGCCTGATCTCCCGGCACCTGGGGCGCTTCATTCCCGGCCAGCCCAATGTCGTCCCGCAGAACGTGCCGGGCGCAGGCAGTCTGGTAGCCGCCAACCAAATCTACAATACCGCCCCGAAGGACGGCACCGTGTTCGGCCTCATCAACCGGGGCGTTCCCTTCGAGCCGTTGTTTGGCGGCAACAGCACGCAATTTGATCCGCGCAAGTATAACTACATCGGCAGCCCGGACCGTGACACGATCGTCTGTTTCGCCCGCGCCGATACGCCCTTCGACACTGTTGCTGGCCTGCGCGACCGTGAGATAATCGTGGCGGCGACGGGCTCGGGCGCGGACAGCCAGACCTATCCCGTATTGCTGCGCGATCTGCTGGGGCTGAAAGTGAAAATCGTCGCGGGCTATCCGGGATCTCGCGAGATGAACCTCGCCGTTGAGCGTAACGAGGCGCAGGCGACCTTCATCAGCTACGACACGGCGGCGCGCGAGCCCGGCCTTGCCAATGGCACGCGCCGCATTCTCTTTCAGGGCGCAGTGACGCCGGATCCGCGCATGAAGGACGTGCCCGGTTTGAAGGGACTTGCTGCCGACGACGCGCAGGCGCGCGCGCTCGACTTCTTCCTGCTGCGCGGCCAGATGGGACGCCCCTTCGTCGCACCACCCGGCGTTCCGCCCGAGCGCATTCAAGCCTTGCAGGCTGCGTTCGATGCAACGCTGAAAGACCCGCAGGTGATGGAAGAAGCCAAGAAACAGGGCCTCAACATCGCCTATATCGCGCCCGCAGATCTCGCCGCCGTTGTCGATCGCGCCTATTTGGCCGATCCGGAAACCATCGCGCGCGTGCGCAAGTCGTTGCATTGAAGGGCCCGAGCAGACCATGTCCACATCATCCGTCCGCCTGCCTGACCCCTATCTCGAATGGGCGCGAGCGCAAGGCGTGCCCATCGTCGAGGATTTTGGGATCGACATTCGCAAAGTGCCAGTGGCGCGCTGGGATCGCTACGGCATGAACGGCGCATTCTGCCATCTGAAGGGCCGCGACGATTACATTTCAATCTTCGCCTTCGAGCTGCCGCCGGGCGGAAAGTCCGCGCCGCTGAAGCACATCTGCGAAGAGGTGATCTACGTGATCTCCGGCCATGGTTCGACCACCGTGGTGCTCGAGGACGGGCGGCGGCACAGTTTCGAGTGGGGGCCGAAAAGCCTGTTTTCGATTCCGCTGAATGCAACGCATCAATATTTCAACGGGTCGGGCCGCGAGCCCGCGCGCTTCGCGTCGGTCAACAACATGGTCTTCACCATGAATTGTTTCCGCGACGAAGACCTGATTTTCAACTGCCCCGTCTCCTTTCCCGAGCGCGCGGGTCGTCCGGAATATTTCGTGGGCGAAGGCGAGTTTATCTCGATCTCGCCGGGGCGGCATCAATGGGAGACGAATTTCGTTCCCGACCTCTCCGACTTCGAACTGAAAGCATGGTCGCAGCGCGGGGCTGGCGGATCTAATCTTCGCTTCATGCTGACGGAAAACACAATCGGCGCGCATTCCTCGGAAATGCCTGTCGGTACCTACAAGAAGGGCCACCGGCATTTCGACGGCGTGTGCGTCTTCGCCGTGACGGGTCAGGGATATTCGTTGCTTTGGCACGATGACGATCAGGACTTCACCCGCGTCGACTGGGAGCACGGCTGCGTCTATTGCCCGCCCGATTCCATGTTCCACCAGCATTTCAATGTGGCAGATCATCCCTCGCGCTATCTCGCACTTCAGATCGGCACGGTGCGCTATCCGCTCTTGAAGATGAAGCGCGAGATCTGGGATGTCGGCGTCGACAAGGACGTGAAACAGGGCGGTGCGCAGGTCGAATACGAAGATCAGGACTCGCGCGTGCATCAGATCTGGCTCGATGAAATCGCGCGGCACGGCGTCGCCTCGAAGATGGCGCCCTTCATCGACGAATCCCGCTTTGCAAGGAAGCCGTGACATGAGCGATCTCGATCCCGGTTTCCTCGATCAGAAATATCTCGTCGATCCCTATGGCAATTGGGCCAGGGGTGAAGGCGTGCCCATCGTGACCGGAGCCAGCATCGACGTGATGGCCTTGGAAACGCGGCCGTGGGCGCGTTTCGGCATGAAGGGCGCCATCTGCCATGTCGATGGCCGCTGCGATTATCTCACGGCCTTCGTTTTCGAGATCGCGGCGGGCGCGTCCTCTGCGCCGATGCGGCACGTCTACGAGGAATGTTTCTACGTTCTCGACGGCGCGGGCACGAGCGAGATCACGCTGTCGGACGGCACGCGGCACGTCGCGGAATGGGGGCCGAAAACACTGTTCGCCGCGCCCGTGAATGCGAGTTGCGTGCTGCGCGCCAGCGGCACGCGCCCTGCTCGCCTCGTGGTGCTGAACGATCTGCGCTATCTCATGGGGCTCTATCGCAACGAGGCCTTTCTCTTTGCCAATCCAACGCATTTCGAGTCGCGTCAGGCGAAAGCTGTGGCGGCAGGGCTCTCGCTCGATCCGTGCCAACTGGCTGACGGGGCGGTGCCGCTTGCGGATATGTCGCTCGGCGTCGATCTCGCGTCGACCCGCGCGCGGAAAGAAGGACAGGCTCGGCGGCAAATGCAAGGCCAGCATCTGCTGGGCCTCGAGGGAGAAGGTTTTACGCTGTCATTCACTGGGCGCGATACTGAGATCGTTCGCACCGACTGGCGCCACGGAATCTTGACTGGCCTGCCCGGCATGAGCTTCCATCAACATGTGAGTGCCGGTGAAACGCCCGCTCGCATGCTGACGGTCGAGCTCGGCTCGATGTCGTCGCCGATGTTTCGTAGCCGCCGCGCCGCCTATGGCGACACGAATGTCTATGCATCTGGCGCGGCAACGATGGCGGGGCGTTAGCGATGAACTTTGCTGAAGCTATGCTGATCTTCGGAGCCCCGCGCGGAAGCTCGTCGCCAGGCGACTCAGCTGGACAAATGCGTCAAGTCTTTTTATCAGATAGCGTGAAAGTCATAGCGTGATCGCGTCTTTGCTGCTACAAGTGCGACAGGTGCGCGCATCCCACATGACAATTCCGGGAAACCGGATGGATCGAGACCAGTCGGGGGCACCTCCTGGCTGGATTTTTGCGTTTAAAATTCCAGAGACGGACTACGGGCTTAGGCCTTTTGGCGGAGACGAGCAGGTATCATGAGCAAAGGTAAAGATTTCCGGGGCCCCAGAAAGCGGGGATTCGATGACGATGGACCGATGTCCTACGACTCCCGTCCGAGCCGTCCGTCTCGCCCGGCCTTTGGCAGCCCCAGCAGCAGCAGCTTTGGTGGCAGCCCCGCTCCCGAAATGGGAGCCCCGGCGGGTTCACCCGTCGACGCCACCGTGAAGTGGTTCAAGGGCGACAAGGGCTTCGGCTTCGTCGAACT
>JAQGKN010000341.1 GCA_028290085.1 Hyphomicrobiales bacterium | reverse complement strand
GGGCGAATGAGGATGGCAAACGCCGGCTTGAAAAGAGCGGGAACAAAAAGCCCCATGCCCTTCAGAAATTTCCGTCGAAGAATGACCGGCCGATGAAATCCGGGCCTTTTTCAGCAGCCTGCTAGATGGGTCCGTAGGGGGCCCCCTTGATCCTGACGTAACTTTGAACGCCAGACCACGTCGAAGCGATGCACCCTCAAATCTCCTCTGCGGTCCAACAAGCCGTGCCTTTTTAACATTCGTTTATTCACATGCAGAAAGCAACTTAACCGAAAGCAACTTGGATGAAGGGTGCCCGCAGTCGTTGGGCGGACGACATCTGGTGCCGAGACGAGCTGGACTTGCAGTGGACCGTTAGCCTATGAGAAGAAATTGTCAGACCTCAAGTTTTTCTGTGAATGATCCAGAAAAGACTCCAGTTTCCGATATCTCTATGGGTGGACTTGTGATGGATGCGGACCTTCACGTCGCCGAGAAGATAAGGCGTCGACGCGCCCTGCTGGGGATTTCTCAAAAGTCAGTCGCGGCTCACCTGGGTGTAAACGTTCGCCCCAGAGGGGAACGAACAATTCAGCTCCCGAATGAAGCGGTTGTAGATCGTCTCGTGTGGACCGTAATCGGTCGGCGCATCTCGCCAGCGTGCCCGTGATAGCTTCTCAAATCTCACCGCCGATTGACGAACACGCCATCAGCAAGCAAGCGAACAACGACTTTCAATGTCGCGGTTACAGCGGCTCCTGCTTGCCACACTGCCACCGAGTTCATCGCTTTCGCCTGGTGGAGCTATCTATCGACAGGCTGCTAGTAGGCTGTAAACCCTCGTGACGTGTGGTTGAGCGAAGGCGCGTAAGCATCACATTCTCGAACCACGCTTATCGGAGTTTACGCGAGGTGACCCGCGAAGGAAGGACAGACACACGCGATCACGCCGCTGCAAGCCGGCGTCGAATGAGACCGGCCTCGATGCATGCAAGAGAGGCTCGTTCGAGAATGACTGACAGATCGAAGGAGAGACTTTTTGTAAGTGCTGTCTCAGGTTCCACCTTGTCGTGACATTTCAGACTCGATACTCGGATTCCGGAGTAGCTTCGCCACGGGTCGATTTTAGACTATAAGCACGTGCCGGGGCTCGCTAGACAGCGCGGCGGATTGAAGTGCTCAGTGGCGCGAGAAAGCATCCATCGTGGACGGTAGAGAGAAACGACTGCGATTGGCGCGAACAGGGATATTAACCCAATGAATTATCCTTTGTTTTAGGCCTTTTGCGGCATCTTGGCGCAGGACTCCTTTGCAGGATTGCGGCAGGCTATGACTTCATTGCGTTCAGCTACCCTCCGGCGCCTGTTGCTGCCCAATGAACAATTAACATCTGAAGCAGATCAGGTCCGTGTCACCACGCGGTTGGGCGGCCGCGGCCTATTGGACGATGGCACGGAATTTGATTGCTACACCTCCGACATCTCGGCCAGTGATATCAGTTTCGTAGCCTCAATCCGCCCGACGGTCGGACGGAGGGTTGTCGTTTACCTCGAAGTGGTTGGTGGGTTAGAGGGCCATGTCGCGCAGGCGACACCAAACGGCTTCCGAGTGACGTTCGAAGTGACGACCCATAAACGTGAGAAACTAGCCCGCCAGCTAGCTTGGCTGATGAACCGCGATACCCTCGGCGTAGAAGACCTGCGGTTGAACAAACGCATTGTGCCTCGGCACTTGTCATACCGCCTTCAGGTCGGCGACCGCGCAGAGTGCGCCGGTATCATTCTCGACGTTTCCAGGACGGGCGCCGCGCTACGGGCTTCCGTCAAACCGCCGATCGGCGCGCGCGTCATTATCGGATCGACCAGGGCGAAGGCCGTGCGCACGTTTGAGGATGGGTTCGCCATATCCTTCGCGCGCCCCATCCCCGTTGAAAATTTTGGCTCCGATCTCATTCTTTGAATTACCCAATTCTCTGAGATTCCTATGCGGATCCACTTTTACATTCTCGATATTTTACGACCAGCTTCTTGCTGCATAAGTTGGTGCGCAGAGGTGGGGTCCCAGCCGAAATTCGTTTTCGGCGGAAATCGTCCAGATCTTCTCCCTAAAAAGAGACCTTCGGCCCGAGAGCGTGTTTTCCACGATCGCGGTCATCTTCAGCAAGATGGCCATCGTCACCTTCGGCGGCGCCTATGCCATGCTCGCCTATGTCGCCCAGCAGGCCTCCTAAGCCTATCACTGGGTCACGCTCGGTGAGATGCTCGACGGGCGTGCAGACGGCAGCCTGGCTGCGATCGACCCTGCTGGCAGTACGTATGTCGAAAAGAGACTACGGCGAAGATAAGCCGATGACGCAGTTGGGCCAGGCTCTCGGCGAGCTACCCGCTGAGGCGCGCGAAGCCGCATTCTGGCAAGAGGCCGCGCTGCTCGAGGGCCTGCGCCCCATGAAATTGAGAACCTGCAATCCGGCCACCTGAGTGACTGCATTTCGCAAAGTTAAGCACCTCCCGCCCCCAATCTGTAAAAACTCTGCAAAAGCTGTAGAGAAGCGGCCCGGCTAAGTCTGAGGTCCCCGACGACGAAAGCGCTGCGCATCGACATCATGTTCAGGCTGGAGCACCTTTTTCGTGGCGCGGCCGAGCACTGCTTGCAGCAAGTCTGGCGAGATCCTCTCGTTCGGCTTCCCTGGAAATGCGCGCACTATTTCGACCCGATCTCTGGGCCGCCAGGTGGCTTGTGTCGAACGCCCGTGACGTTGCCCCTAGAGCCTAATCCAGCTTGAAGTTCGTTCTGGCCCATACGAGGACCAGAACATGAAGCG
>JAQGKN010000321.1 GCA_028290085.1 Hyphomicrobiales bacterium | reverse complement strand
CAACCATTTCACGCGATTTGCCAACTCACGATAGCAGCCATTGGCGCAGTGATTCGTTTGATGTCGGCGTAAGCCCGAGCGCCCCAAGCTTCTCCGCAGGAACCAAAGCGTACGCCCGCGAGTTGTGTAAGCAGACGAGACGCAGACGACGCATCTCGCAGCGTGAGGTTTCATGACATCGTCGAATGCGATGTGCGAGCCGATGCGACGACTGGGAAGAACAGCACCATTGGTGTTGCATTCTTGGTCGAAGCAGGAGCGAGCAGACGCACGTCTGTCATGAGGCTCCTGGCGCTTCAATTTCGGGGTTGGGGCTGGAGACTACACATGCAGAAGAAGATCCTGGATCGCGCCGCGCTGGAACTCGTTTGCCTGGAAACTCTGCGGAGTGCCCCGGGTTACGAGACACTCGAGCGGATCGAAGTGCGCTCCATCCCCCGCGATCGACACGACCGCACGCGGCAATTGGCCCGCGTGCATCCCGACCATAGTGTCGGGCGCAAATGGGCACCACTGAAGATGAAGCTGACTGAGCTTCAGGAAACCTTCGATCTCGTCGATGCATGATGCGTTGCTGAGTGCATCACACGAGGCACATTTCTACCCCTGCGGCGATCGCGAGAAGATCGCGGTCGTGACCGCTGGGTGCGGATAACATCAGGCCCGTGGGCGCATCCGGCACGCGCGACATGGGCATTGAAATCGAGCAGCCGTCGAGCATGTTGATGACAGCGGGATTGCGCAAGATCAACATGTTCAGCCGTGAAAAATCGGCATCGGACTCGAATGCGGAAATCAGCGGCGGGACGATCGGCACCGTCGGGTAAGCGAGCACGTCATAGGCGCCCATGTGCGCCTCGAATTCCGCGATAATAGCGGCGCGCGTGCGGATCAGATCCACATAGTCGGCAGCACTCTGTTCATGTCCGCGCTCGATGCGGGCCAGCACGCGGGAATCGTAGAGATCCGCGTGCGCGGCAATCAGCTTGCGATGCGTGCTGAGGCTTTCGGGCGCCGCGAAACCACCGCGTGCATTGGCCTTCGGGATCGCTTCGATTTCGGGGAAAGGGACCTCCTCGACAATCGCCCCAGCCTCCGAAAGACGTGCCAAAGCGGCCTTGAAGTTGCGCGCGACGTCTATGTCGAGATCTTCGAGCACATAAGCAAGTGGAACGGCGATACGCAAACCGCGCGGGCTGCGCGGGACGAGTGTTGCCGGTTCAAGACCGGCAAGCACGGCGTCCACGGCTGCACAGCATGCGACAGTGCGGCCGATGGGGCCGATTGAATCCAGAGTTGTCGAGAGAGAGAAAGCGCCTGCGAGCGGCACGCGACGCGCGGTTGGCTTGTAGCCAACAAGGCCATTGAAAGCCGCCGGGATGCGGCAAGAACCGCCAGTGTCAGTGCCCAGGGACACATGCGCCATGCCGTCGGTCAGCGCGATAGCCGCACCCGAGGACGAGCCGCCAGGAACGCGCCCCCGCTCGCGCTGCCAGATATTTCTGGGCGTGCCGTAATGCGGGTTGATGCCCACGCCGGAGAACGCAAACTCCGTCATGTTGGTGCGGCCCATGACGACGAAGCCAGCATGCTTCAATCGCGTGACTGCAATTGCGTCGTGCAGCGCGGGTGCAACCTCGTCGAGAACGCGCGAGCCCGCGCGTGTGACATCGCCTTCAATGTCGAACAGATCTTTGATTGATACGGGTATGCCGGCAAAGCGCGACGGTGCAGCGCCGGCTTTGCGCAGGGCATCTATGCCCCGCGCTGCTTCGAGCGCGCTTTCACGCGCGACCACCAGAAACGTGGTGGCGCCTTCGCCCGTTGCGTCATCGATCCGGGTTAGACAATCCTCTACCAGTTTCACGCTCGTGGTTGAGCCACTGGCGAGCGCGTCCGCGATATTTTCGAGTGTCGGACCCATGATCAACTCCGCTTTTCAGGCTCAGTTCAGGCCGGATCGAAATAGTGGATTTCGAGCAGCAGGCAACCCTTTTCCGAAAGGAAGGGACCATGGAACGCACCCGGAGGGCGGCACGCATAGGTGAAGGGCGCAAAGGACTCGCCGCCCTTGCCCTGCTCGTCATTGCCGACGGTCAGGTCACCCGAGACGAGGAAAACCTCTTCCCAATATTCGTGCACGAAGGGCTTGGTCGTGAAAGTGCCGGCCTCGAAACGCAGCAGGCGCGTGCGGCTGCCCTTACGTCCCTCTTCGTCCAGTCCGCCGGACAAGATCTTTTGCTGGATGCCTGCGGGATAGCCGGTAGGCACCTCCCAGCCGGTGCTCATGTCTACTTTTTTGAATTCGTCGTGCAGTTTGTTGATGGCCATTTTGTCGTCTCGTTTTCTTAAAGGGTCCAGAATTTGCTGCTGCCTGTCGCCACCACGTCTTCGTAGGCGACATCGCCATTGAGGATGCCGACATCGCGCGCGAATTGATTCATTCCGCTCACGAATTCAGGCGAGATGCGCGCGTCGTAATAGGGCAGGTCGCGCTCGATGAGTTTTGCGATCAGGCCTGCCTCCGTCTCGGGGAAAAGACGGCGGCCCACTTCGGTTGCGAGCTTTACATCCTGCTTCAGGGCTTTCTGCGTCGCGACGATAGCACGTACAGCCGCGTCGGCTGCTTCCGGCTCGCGCGCGATCAATGCGTGCGAGGTGGCGATGCTTGCCATGGTGTAATTGAAGCAGGCCGTGGGACCATCGCCGCGTCGAATGTCGAGGACGACTTTGCCGACGCCACGCGTGACCGCGACTTCAGTGCCCATGCCGTTGGCCCAGAAACCGTCGATCTTGCCTTCTTCCAGGGCTTTCGCGGCCATGAGGCCGAAGTTGACGGTGGTGCCGACAATGGCGCCCGGCACGGGAGCAACCTTGATCTGATCGCGCTCGAGATCGTAGCCGGCCTCAATCAACAGACGCCGCAGACCCATCTCGACCCAGGGTGCAGCACCGATGCTGCGTCCCTTTACGATCTCCAGATTGCCGCGCTCGGGATTGAGATCGGCGCGCATGACAAGGAACCAGTACATTCCCTGGCCCTGCGCGCAGAGCAGCTTCACACCCTTCCATTGCGGGAAAGCAGCAAGCGCGGAATGCGCGGAGCCGCCGACGAAATCGATGCTGCCGTCGCGCAACGCCGCATAGCATTTGTCGACCGGGAAGATCAGTTCGAGATCGACGTCCAGACCTTCCTTCTTGAAGAAGCCCAGTTCCACCGCTGCCGCAGCGGGGAAATAGGAATTCGAGATGAGGTCGGGGACCGCCAGTTTCATTTTTCTTGCCATGGGATCATCCCTCGTCCCTTCCAGAAATTTCGCCCTGCCAGGGAGCGACCTTGCGTTCGATGAAGCCGACGAATGAGTTCAAGCCCGTCGCAAGAACCATGAGCACGATGACGGGCACGAACATGCGCGCTGTATCGAAACTGTTCGCAGCATTGATGATGATCGCGCCGAGCCCGGAAATAGCGGTGAAGAATTCCGCTATGACCATGGCGACGACACCGCGACCCACCGCGAGTTTAATGCCGGCCATGATGTAGGGAATCGTCGCCGGTAGAACGATGCGGCGCATGATCGTGAAGTCAGAGGCCACGAATGACTTGCCGACTTCGATGAGCGTCTTGGGTACGGCGCGCACGCCGAGCCATGTGTTGATGACGATGGGGAACACCGCCATCAGAAAGACCACGCAAGCCTTCACTGCGAAGCCAAGGCCGAGCCAGAGCACGAGCAGCGGCACGAGCGCCACGAGGGGCATTGCATAGG
>JAQGKN010000288.1 GCA_028290085.1 Hyphomicrobiales bacterium | reverse complement strand
TTGTGATCGACGCGGGTTGCCATGCGCGCGACCGTCGGGGTTTCGCCACGCAGACCGCTGACCTGAGCCCAGCCCGTAAGACCGGGCTTCATGTGACGACGCATCGAGTAATCAGCGATCAGATCGTCGTAATAATTGTCGTGCGCGACGGCATGCGGCCGGGGACCGACGAGCGACATATCTCCGCGCAGGACGTTGATGAGTTGCGGGATTTCATCGAGGCTGCGAGCCCGGAGAAAAGCGCCGACGCGGGTGACGCGAGCGTCGTCA
This sequence comes from Hyphomicrobiales bacterium, assembly GCA_028290085.1. Lineage (GTDB taxonomy): Bacteria > Pseudomonadota > Alphaproteobacteria > Rhizobiales > Beijerinckiaceae > Terripilifer. Next base: position 8,781 of record JAQGKN010000288.1, on the reverse strand, counting down.
CGACGGACCTGCGTGATGGATGCGCCATCCTCGGTGACCGTCATCGAACGAAACTTGACGATCTGGAATTTCCGGCCGTTAAAGCCCAACCGCCATTGGTGAAACAGGATTGGCCCCGGCCCTTCCAGTCGCACCGCGATGGCGATCGCCAGCATGAAGGGCGACAGGAAAAAGAGGCTCAGCGCAGAGACAAAGATATCCATGCCACGCTTGGCAGCTCGCTCCGCGAGATCGAGTGGCGGCGCCTGCATTTCGAAGGCCGTGAGTCGCGGATCCAACGCGACTGGTCTCGAAAGCGATCTGGCTGCCCAGTCCTCCGTGAGCAGCATTGCTGAAATCGGCAGCTTGCGAAGTGCAGACGTGATCTTTTCGAGCTGGGTTAGGGCCTGGAATGGGGCCAATATAAAGACGCGCCGCGCGCTCGATGCGGCCGCCTCGCTCACAAAAGCCTGCAAGCGTCCGTCAACAGCACACTGTCCGCAGCTCCGACGTGCGCAGAACAGACAACATTTAAACTGCGCAGTGCCCTTTCATCGACGCCTGAGACGTCACCGAAACGCAGGACCGCGACCCGCTCCCGTGAAACCCTGCCGGTGGCCAGCGCGCGGCTGAACCAGTGCGCGAGTAGCAGCCTGAGGCCAAAAATGACTGCAATGCCGCCCAATGCCAGACCGACGACACCAATTCGCGACAAATCCATGCGGGCCTTCAGGCAAAACGCAGCAAGGCCGAGGAAGCCCGAGCGCCCAGGCCACCGCAATGCCTCGCACCTGAAAGTTCAAATCTGCTAGCTTCTCAAGCCTATAATGACCGCGCATTCCTTGCACGAAAACAAACAGCGCGGCGAGGATCGCACCAAGGCGCACAAAATCGTCGATGCCAACAGCGGTCCGCGACGCGACGAAATTGTAGAACAGGGGCGCGCAGATGCTGATCGACAAAATCGCCAGAGCATCCGCTCCGCGTACAAGCCACAACAGAAGGGCCTGGTCCAACCTGACGTAGCTTAGGGCTGGAATGCGCCCAACGTCGCTGGTGGAAATCGACACCGATGATCCTCAAATTCCAATTTCAAAAAAGTAAATATCAATGAAACGTTAATCTCATTCTGCCCCAGAAACGACGTTTCGTCAAGATGTGGCAAGGTCAGCTCGCGACTCGACGCCGTATCTACAATGCAAACCTCTGATAAAAATACATTTTCTACTTTAGAAATACGCTATTTTTACAAAAAAAAACGTTCAAATTTACGCTGCAGCACCATATAGATTAGTAATTTTTGGCTCTCCTGCTTTGTGAATCCGCGGAAAATGTTTTATCTCAATCTCAATTTCAGAGTCAGTTCGAATCAATATTTCTATCCACACGATTAACCGGCCGATTATGCTCACGGATAAAACGGCAAGAAAGTATTGATGTAAATTGCAAAATTCAGACACTCTCAACGCTAAGGCCCCGGGAACGGGCTATTTGGGCACACCCACACAGGCCGCTTTTCTCTGCCTCCTGGCCTACGCCGTGGCGAGTTGCGGGTCAGTGGACCTGCTGCCATCGAGTCTTCTTGCCGTGGGGCTTGGCCTCCTGATTATTTTTCCGCGGCGGCCGGATCCCAACGCAGCGAATATCGCGCGCCTGTGGCTGGTCTGTTCTGTAAGCCTTGCATTTCTCGCGGTCGCCGCGCTAGCGCAATCCTTGCGCATCGACGACAACCCGTTCGAGCATCCGGCCTGGAACGTCGTCCGAGAGTCCATCCGCCCGATCTCTGGCGCGATCTCGCTCGACCCGGAGCAAACCCGAGCCTCCATAGTCACGCTTTCGCCCGCTCTCGGCTTTCTGGTGACGATCCGGCTGTTTTCAATTCGCGCAGATGCGATGCGTCTGCTCAGGCAACTGTGCTGGCTCGGTGCCGCCGTCGCGGCCTTCGGCATCCTTCAGCATATTTTCTTTCCGTCGTTTCTGGCTCTCGGCCGCAAGAGTTTCTACCTCGACAGCGTGACGGCCTTTTTCGTCAATCGCAATTCGGCGGGTACGTTCTTTGGTGTTGGCACGCTCTTGGCGCTCGGCATGACCCTGCGACACTTACGCGCCATAAATCCCTCCAAACTCCCGGAGCGGCTGTTCGCGCAGAATAGCCATCAATCGCAAGACTACAGGCGGTTTGCCTTTTTTTCATGCCTGACTCTGCTGCAGGGCGTCGCTTTGCTGCTGACGCAGTCGCGCGGCGCGGCAGGTGCGACGTTCTTCGCCATCGTGATCTTTGTCTTCGTCATGGCGCGACAGCGCCTGTGGGAGGGAACGTGGACTGTTTTGCCACAAGAACTCTCTCCCCTTGCGCGGCTATGCGTCCTTGTTCTCGCCGCTGCGGGCGCGGTCGCTCTGCTCAGCGAGCGCTCCGCATATCGAATGGAATCGGGCAGTGATGGAGCCCGGCTTTGCGTCTTCGGCTCGACACTCGAGGCCACGCGCAATGCCTGGCCGCTCGGGTCTGGCTTGGGCACATTCCAGGATGTGTTTCCAGCCTACCGCGATGCGGACTGCGCGGGCATCGCGGGCGTGTGGGAAGCGGCACATAATTTCTATCTTGAGGGAGCGCTCAGCCTCGGGCTCGTGTTCGTCGTCGTCGTTCCCGTGATCCTGTTCGCGTTGACGCACGCCTTCCTGGAGGGCCTCCGCACGCGGCGGCGCTATCGCTTTGTACCTTCTCTTGGAATTGCTGTGCTGGTTCTCGTCGGCCTGCACTCACTCGTCGATTTCTCCATGCAGGTGCCCGGTGTCGCGCTCTACGTCGCGGCCATACTTGGTTGTTGCGCCACGATCTCACTTGAGCGCGCGCGCGCCTGAACGGCAAGCCTCGCACAGGCATCAGGCGTAAGCTGTACCTGACGCATATTTTGACGCGTCGATGCGCTTGAGCCAGAACTCACCGACAAGCTTGCATGTTGCGTCCTGTGGACTCATGTTCCACGCGATTCATTGCAAGTCGCAACTGTCCGAGGTCGAAATTTGAACGCGCGCCTTCAACTTTCCGTTTTTACTTGTGTTGCAGCTTCCTTTTGTCTTCCTGCTCGTGCCATGGATGCACGTACGCAAAGAAGCCTCATGCTTCTGGATCCCGAAACGCGAATTGTGCAGGTTTGCGATATTGCCGCTCTCGCCGCAGTGTCGCACGATAGCGCGTTCCGCAAGGTCGACAAAGTTATGATAGACGCATTATCGACCCCGAAGGGTACTGACACGCGTCTCTCTGGCGACGGCGGCGCTCTGCGCCAGAACGACCAATGGTACAAGTTCAGCTATGCTTGTAATGTTACAAAGGGCGCGCTCGAAGCATCGTCGTTTACCTTCAAGATAGCTGCACCAATTCCAAAGAGCGACTGGAAAACCTTGGGCCTTTGGTGAACCAAGAGCGCAGGCAATTGGGTTTGACGCGACCACGGAACGGGCGCGGCGGGTATCGACGGAGAACGTAGTGAGTCAGGAAAAAAGCGAGAGCGACGCCGCACAGAAGGCTCCCTCGTCACGAAAGCTGTTCTTATCCGTATTCCCCTCCATCATGATCCCCATGTTTCTGGCCATCGTGGACCAGACCATCGTTGCAACTGCGCTTCCAACCATCGCGAGCGAACTCGGCGATGTCGAACGCGTGTCATGGGTCGTCGTCTCCTATCTGATCGCGACGACGATCGCGGCGCCCGTCTACGGCTATCTGGGCGACACCTTCGGGCGCCGTCGACTGATGTTCTTCGCTCTCGGCTTGTTCTTCGCGTCTTCACTGCTTTGCGCGGCGACCCCCACGGTGCTGCTGCTCTCAGCTGCGCGCGTGCTGCAAGGGTTTGGCGGCGGAGGCCTCATCACGCTCTCTCAAGCCATGATCGGCGAAGTGATCCCGCCGCGAGAGCGTGGCAATTACCAGGGCTATCTGGCAACTGTCGCCATTACGTCGGCAGCCTTCGGCCCCGTGGCCGGCGGCTGGATCACCGAGCATCTGGGCTGGCGCATGGTGTTTCTCGTCAACGCCCCCCTGTGCATCATTGCTGTGCTCATGGTGTTTCGGCTGAAGGGCATGGCGAGCGTGCGCGCGCACGGCTGGCGGTTCGACGTTCTCGGGCTGGTTTATTTTATCGGCTTCATTTTGCCGTTGCTACTGGCGTTGGAGCAGGCGCAGCATTTCGACGAGCGGGCGATTGGCGTCATTCTCGGGCTGCTCGCGCTTTCGCTCGTCTCTCTCGTCCTGCTTCTACGCCAGGAGTCGCGCGAGACGGCGCCGCTGCTTTCCATCAACCTGCTTCGACGCGCAGCGATCTGGCAGGCAAATGCGCTTGCAGCCTGTCACGGCGCGGCGCTGACCGCGCTGGTCTCATTCGTGCCGATTTACCTTCGCGTGGTGCGGGGCACATCGCCCTCGCAGACGGGGTACCTGCTGTTGCCGATCACAGCGGGCATTGGCATAGGCGCCATTCTCACCGGGCGCATGGTGAGCCGCACGGGACTCACCATGTTCTTCCCTTCAGTCGGTCTTGTTTTTGCGTCTCTCACATTGTTCACTTTCGCGCTCGCGGCGCCCGTAATGACATTGGGCCAGATTTCCCTACTGCTGACGGTGAACTCACTGTTCATGGGCTCCGTCATGGGCGTCGTTCAGATCACGACGCAGACGGCGGCCGGGCCGAAGATGCTCGGCGCTTCAGCCGCCGCCGTTCAGTTCTCGCGTTCCATCGGTGCTGCATTGGGCACCGCATTGCTGGGCGCCCTGCTCTTCGCCCATCTGCGCGTGAGCGACCCGGAGGCGGCGGCCCTGTTTGGCCGCGCGGTCGAGCTGGGACCGGAGGCATTTGCTGGGATCGACGCAGCCCGCAGGGAAATCCTGCAGAAAGAGGTTGCCGATGCGTTCCGCCTCGCATTCATGGCGCTTGGCGTGTTCACAAGTGTTGGAATGGTGCTCGCCTGGTCGAACCCGATGCGGCGCGTCTAGCCCGCAGCCAAGGCCTAGCCTCGGGTCGCCAGATTCCAACGCTCGTTTGGACTCATTGGCAGTCACTGGTTTCGGGTGCCCCAAAAATGGAAGTGTTTTCTGCTCGGCAGAGCTGATCGGTGTCACGACTTCGTCATCGCGCTCGTCGGCCCGCAGCCTTCGCCATTGTCCCGCTTTCGTTATGGCTTTGCGGGTTTGATGCCATTCCCATCACTCAACGTTGTGTCCAATCATCGGGAACTAAAGGAAATTTTGGCCCGACGATTCTGGAAGTGTCTGGAACCGCACAATGTTTCGCGCATTCAATCTGTATCGGCGAGCGGATTGACTGCGGCGCCGCCCCGTTTCGTGCAGTGCGTCTGATTTGCTGCACGTGCCATGGCCCGGGACGGGTCTGGCGCCAAAAAGGCGGAGCGCGGCTGCATTTGCCGCACACGGTCAACTTCTTTCGGACCTGAGCTGGAGACATCCACCAGTCATGGCGCGTTGTGCGGCGCGATGCGGCAGGTGTTTGCCTGTTTTCGTAGAGTACAAATGAGGCCTGCCATGACACATCAAGACGCAATTGTTTCGATCTACTGCCCGCATTGCCGTCAGTTGGTCGTGAAGGAACGCGAGCGGAGTGTGCGGCTTGTTTCATGCCCGCGTTGTCATTCGCTTTTTTCTGTCGCAACCGCCCTCAAGACGTTGCAGCCGACGCCTGAGCCTCATTGATCGTGCTGCGTTGCAGAGCAGTCGATGATGCCCGAAATCGACGGGACGCTGCTTGCGCAAGTAGCCGAGACTGACAATAGTGGCGCGCCTTTCCCATTTTGCGTTCCACCGAGATCAGAGTGCCTGAACCTTTTTTCGATCCGCCCACTCCCGCCCTACGCGCGCCCATGACGCGTATCGAGTTGTTCACCGGCTTTCTGCTCGTCGGCATGTTCGGCTTCGGTGGCATCGCTGCTGCCGCCCATCACGTCATCGTCGAACGGCGGAAATGGCTCAGCAACTCAGAATATGCTTCTGTTCTGGGCTTGGGGCAGGTGCTGCCGGGCGCAAACCTCGTCAACATGTCGGCCATTATCGGCGACCGTTTTCACGGGTTTTGGGGCGCGGTTCTGGCGCTTACGGGCCTGACCTGCATGCCCATCATCATCCTCGTCGGTCTCGCCACGGTCTATGACGAATATTCGTCCTATCCCGATGTGATCGCCGCAACCAACGCGGCCGCGGCCGGTGCGGCTGGCCTGATTTTCGGGACTGGCTTCAAGCTGGGCAAGACCATCCTGGACTCGCGTTCGGCGATTATCTTCGCAGCGCTGAGCTTCACGTCCATCGGTTTATTGCGCCTGCCGCTGGTGCTGACGCTTATCGTTCTCGCTCCCATCGCGGTTGCCGTGAGCTTCTGGAGGGGTGCCCGTGAAAAATGACGTTCTCTGGGCCATGGGCCTGACGTTCTTCACGACCGCAATTTTTTCTGTCGGCGGCATTTCTGCGATGATTCCGGAAATTCACCGGCAGGCGGTGGAGGTGCAGCACTGGATGGGCGACGATCAATTCGCCTCAGCTTTCGCCCTGTCGCAGGTCGCACCTGGCCCGAACATTCTGCTGATGACAATGCTCGGCTGGCGTGTTGCGGGATGGCCCGGCCTCGCCGTAGCGACATTGGCGACCATTCTACCCACGAGCACGATCGCGCTGATGGCTGGACGCGGCGAAAAGCGGCTGGCCCACGCTCGCTGGTACATGATGACGAAGCGTAGCCTGCCGCCGCTGGTGGTTGGACTTATCTGCGCGAGCGCGCTCGTGACGGCACAGGCTTCGATCCATCACTGGCTCGGCGTGGTGCTGGCGGCGGGTGTTGCGATCCATGTCGCGCTTGCGCGCACCAATCCGCTGTTGCCGCTATCGGTCGCAGTAGCAGTTGGCGTCGTTGCCGCGCGCTTTGGTTATTTCTGACAAGCTGAGGCTTCAGAGCTTCAAATCGACGTCGAAATTTTCCACTGCGACAGCTCGGGAAAACTCCATGGCGAAACCGCCCTGGAGCGTGCGCACGACTTTACCCCGCGTCGTTCCGATGCTGACGCGCGCGCCGATAGGCGGGATACGCGGCGATAGAACCGCGACGCCCGTCCGCGAGATATCGATGATCTTCACGTCGCATTCCTCCAGCACGCCCCATTGCGCGGTGTAGGCTAGCTGGCGCGGCTTGATACGCTCGTGCTGTCGCAGCCCATCGGTGCCCAGAATGTCGCGATTGATCAGCCAGGTCAGCTGATCCGCGATCTTGTCACGTTTGCGGAGCGTGGCGTTGAAGGTCATCCCAAAGCCAGTGTTGGTGGCGCGGATCACCTCGCCTTCCAGTCCCCCGATCAGTTCGAGGTAGACGACCAGCCGTTGGCCGACAGACGGTTTGACGTCGGCGACAATCGACATGCCGCCGGCCGAGACGTCGGAGGTTACGCAGTCGAACTCAGTCCCATCCGCCAGCATCCCCCGGCCCACGAGACGCGCTTCCACGCGCATGTGGCGACGTCCCTCGCCTTGCGAAGTGAGGTGCTCCTTCTTGGCGAGGAAGCGGCGGAAGGAGGCAGACAGGGTTGGAGACATTCTTGTTCTTGCCCCGTAGGCGGTGATGTGCGCGATTTCTCCTTAACCATCACGGGCGCGTGATAATATTTTGCTAACGTGGTGCAGACATTGGAACTTTCTAAATTAATTTCTGTTTTTTTGGATGCGTCGCTCGCCGAAACCTAAGGCAACGTTTCAGGCTGTCTTGTGATTTTCGCGACGTGGAGGCTAGAGTTTGGAGCGTTGAAAAGATCGTGGCGCGGCTCCAGCGCCTTGAGGTTCATGTCGACAAACAAGCACCTCGCCGCGAAGGGGCGTTGCTATGTTTGAATTTTCAGATCAACCCGCGTGTAACTTGAACTTGGCAGAAAATAATATGGTGACAGGTCCACAAGAGCCCTTAGAGCTTAAGCTTCATGAAGTTGTACTTGAGCACTTTCACGGCGATGGCGTGCGGGTTTCCGAGGTCTGCGTTGCCGCAACCGGCATGATTTCGGCCTATCTGGCCGCACTTCCGAATCAGCGCAGTCGAGAGATCTTGCTTGAACGCGTGATCGCGAGCTTGCGCGCCGATTTGGCTGGCATGCCGAGCCCACGGCCTCAGTAGAGGCAGAGCGGCCCTTGCCAGGTCGATGGCGCGCCGCTAATTTCATGGTTGCCAGGCCGGGCCCCTCTGACAGCTTCTGCTGTGATGTCGGACTGGATGATCCGTGGCCTGGTTTCTCTTTCTTGCCAACAACACACTGCCGTCAGTACGAACCGATCGTACGGACGAGTGAATGGGACAGGTGAGACAATTTCCCGGCCACTTCACATTCGACCCGGAGTGGGACCTGAGAAATGACTGAACTCTTCACCATGGAAGCGCTGACGGCCCTTGCGCAGGTCATCATGATCGACCTCGTGCTGGCGGGCGACAATGCAATCGTCATCGGACTCGCAGCTGCCGGATTGCCGAAGGATCAGCGCGCCCGCGCCATTCTTATCGGCATTATCGCTGCCACCGTGCTCCGCATCTGCTTTGCTGCTGCGACAACGCAATTGCTGCAGGTCGTCGGCCTGCTGCTGGCGGGCGGTGTGCTGCTGCTCTGGGTGTGCTGGAAGATGTGGCGCGAATTGTGCGCCGGCCACGAACAGGATCTCGATTCTCTCGATGCCGCTGCGGAAGCGGCGCCGCGCAAGAGTTTTGCCCAGGCGGCATGGCAGATCGTGGTCGCGGATATTTCCATGTCGCTCGACAATGTGCTCGCCGT
>JAQGKN010000278.1 GCA_028290085.1 Hyphomicrobiales bacterium | reverse complement strand
TCTGGGCGCGGGCGAATGTGCGGCGGGGCCCACCGCCGCCGCCATCGGCAATGCGATTGCACATGCCATCGGCGTGCGCGTGCGCCATATGCCACTGACACCGGAAGCTATTTCCAAAGCCATCAATGACGGAGACATTTCATGAAAATCGGACTCTGCGGCACGGGGCGGATGGGATCCGCCATCGTGCTCCGGCTCCTGGAGACAGGCCACGACGTGACGGTCTGGAACCGCGACATGCGGAAGACTGAGCCCTTGGTCGCGGCTGGCGCGAAGGCGGCGCCCAGCGCTGCCGCCCTCGCGCAGGCCTGCGACGTCGTGCTGACCATGCTGCTCAACGCACCTGCCATCGAGAGCGTCTATGCGGGCGCCAACGGGCTTCTCAGCACCAGCCTGCAAGGCAAGCTGGTGATCGACATGAGCACCGTGCTGCCGGAGACCGAGGAGCATCTGGCTGGGCGTGTGCGCGCCTCTGGTGGCGCCTTCGTCGAATGCCCTGTGGGCGGCACTGTCGGCCCGGCGCGGACCGGCAAACTGTTCGGATTTGTCGGCGGCGCCGATGCGGATGTCGCGCGGGCCATGCCTTTGCTCGAACAACTCTGCGCACGGATCGAGCACGTCGGGCCTCCCGGCGCAGGCGCGCGGCTGAAGCTCGCCGTCAACCTGCCGTTACTCGTCTATTGGCAGGCGCTCGGCGAGGCACTCGCCGTGGCCAAGCCCCTCGGCCTGCCTCCTGAACGGCTGATCGACATCCTCTCAAACACGGCTGGCACGCCGGCTGCGATGAAGATGCGCGGTCCCGATATCGCGAGCGCGCTCGGTGGCAAGGCACTGGGTCCGGCGGCCTTCGACGTGACCGCCGCGCGCAAGGACCTTTCGGTGATGCTCGAATATGCGCAGCGCCTGGGCGTTTCGCTCCCCGTCGCGGGCGCCGCGCTCGGAAGTTACGACGAGGTTTTGAGTGCAGGCCACGCAGGCGCGGATGCGGTCAGCGTTTCCATCTATTGGTCGACACGCACGGGCAAGCCCTCATGAACACGCCAGCACCCGCCATCCGCGCCGCCATCGTCGGCTTCGGCTGGTGGGGCAAAATCCTCGCCGGATATCTTGGGAACAGCGAACTCATGCGCCCGGTTCTCGTCGTCGAGCCGGAAGCTGCGGGACGCGCGTCTGCGGCTTCGATGGGGCTCGCGACCTGCGTGACCTTTGAAGAGGCAATCAGCCGTGACGACGTCGATGCCGTCATCCTGTGTTCGCCGCATCGTTTTCACTCGGAACAGATCATCGCGGCGGCAAAGGCCGGCAAGCATGTGTTCTGTGAAAAGCCGCTTTGCACCACCGCTGCCGAGGCGGACGCGGCGATCTCCGCCGTGATAGCCGCAGGTGTGCAACTCGGCATCGGCCATGAACGCCGGTTCGAGCCAGCGATCATCGAATTGCGCCGCCGCTTCGCCTGCGGAGAATTCGGAACGCTGTTGTCGATGGAAGGCAATTTCAGCCAGGACAAGTTTCTGGACCTACCGCCGGACAATTGGCGCCTTTCACCCGTGCTCGCACCGGTCGGCCCTCTCTCGGCGACCGGCATTCACCTCGTCGATCTCGCGATTGCCGTCTTCGGCAAACCGTCGGAAGTCTGGGCGCGGCTGGCGACGCGGGGCACGAACTTTGCCAACGGCGACACGCTGACCATCACGCTCGCCTTCGAGAACGGCACGACAGCGCTGCTGACCGCTATTTTGGCGACGCCGTTCATGGGGCGCGTCTGCGTGTTCGGATCGAAGGGCTGGTTCGACATTCGCGACCGCACCCATCCCGAACATCCGACGGGTTGGGATGTGACGACAACGCTTCGTGACGGAGGAGGCGAAACGCGCTTCTTCGCACCTCACCCCGCCGTCCGGGACAACCTAGAAGCTTTTGCACGCGCTGCGCAGGGCGGCGCGCCCTACCCCGTCAGCCACGACGAGATGAGCGCCAACGTTCGCACATTCGAGGCGATCATACGCTCCGTTGGCCGCGGCGGCATCGAGCGCATTTAACACCCTCAGCAAGGACCGGAGTGATCATGACCGACCGCAAGAACAGATACGGACTGACCGCCGCGCGGACTCACCGCACCATCGGCCGGGCGCGCCGCCCTTCCTGCACAACGATCGACGTGCATTGTCACATCGTCGTGCCGCAGGCCGCAGCGCATGGTGGCCCTCATGTCGATTTCTCCAAGATCCCGCTGGCACATTTCGCCAATGAAGAGACGAAGCTCGTCAATGCGGTGCAGGACAAGGACCGCGCCGAGATCATGTATCGCGATGTGAGCAGCCGGCTGCGCGACATGGATGCGATGGGCATCGACATTCAGGTCGTCGCCCCCGCGCCGATGCAATGCTATTATTCCATCGACACGAAGATCGCTGCGCAAGCGCATGAACTGGCCAACGAGGGAGTCGCGGCTTACGTCGACAAGCACCCCGACCGCTTCGCGGGCATCGGCGTTGTGACGCTGCAGGATCCCGAGCGCGCCGCCGAGGAACTCGAGCGAGCCATGACGACCTACAAGCTCAAGGGCGTCCAGATCATCACCAATGTGAACGGTGAGGAATTGTCGGACCCGAAATTCTGGCCCTTCTTTGCAAAAGCCGAAGCGTTGGGTGCCTTCATCATCATTCATCCGAACGGCTTTACCGAAGGACGCCGCTTCACCAATTTCTACTTCAGCAATGTCATCGGCAATCCGCTCGATACGTCCATTGCACTCCACAACCTTATTTTCGGCGGCACGCTCGCACGCTTCCCCAACCTGAAGATCATGGCCGTGCATGGCGGCGGTTATCTTCCTGCCTATTCAGGACGCATCGACCACGCGTGGGGTGCGCGCGAAGATACGCACGCGGGTTTGCCGCTGCCGCCCTCTCATTACCTGCGGCAGATCTATTTCGACACGGTTGTGTTTAGATCGCACCAGCTTGAATATCTCGTCGATGAATTCGGCGCGGACCGCATTCTCATGGGGACGGATTATCCCTTCGACATGGGCGAATACGATCCCATCGGCCATATCGCCGGTGTGCGCGGCATGGACGACACGACAATGCGCATGCTGGCCAGCGAGAATG
>JAQGKN010000470.1 GCA_028290085.1 Hyphomicrobiales bacterium | reverse complement strand
CAGCCATCGGCAAACTCACGCTGCCCGCGCTCGAAAAGAACGGCTATGGCCGCACCTTCGGCGTCAGCCTCATCACCGCGACGGGCGTGATCGACGTCATCATCCCGCCCTCGATCCCCATGATCATCTACGCCATCGCGGCGCAGCAGTCGGTGACGACCCTGTTCATCGCAGGCATCGTGCCCGGCCTGATCGTCGCGACCGCTTTGTCGATCTACGTCATGGTGCGCGCGCGCATCGAGATGATACCGCTCGGCGCCCCCGCGCGCTGGCGCAACATAGCTGCAGCTTTGAAACACGGCATCTGGGCCTTGTTTGCGCCCGTCGTCATTCTCGGCGGTATTTATGGCGGCCTGTTCACGCCGACCGAAGCGGCGGGCGTGGCCTGCATCTATGCCATCCTGATTTCCGTCTATGTGCACCGCGAACTCACCTGGGGCGGCGTGTGGCAGATCGTGCTGGATTCGGCGGTCCTCGTCGGCCAGATCATGATCATCGTTGCAGCGGCGGGCGCCTATGCGTGGTTCATCACGACCAGCGGTTTCGCGGGCTCGCTGGTCGCGACCATCGCAAGCATGAAACTCGAGACATGGCTGTTGCTGCTCGTCATCAACATGATGCTGCTGGTCGTAGGCAGCGTGGTCGAGCCGCCCGCAGCGATCCTCGTCTTGATGCCGTTGCTGTCGCCCATCACGACGCAGGCGGGCATTGACCCGATCCACTTCGGGATTGTCGTGACCGTCAATCTCGCGGTCGGCATGTTCCTGCCGCCTTTCGGGCTCAACCTCTTCGCCTCGCATGCGCTGTTCGGGACGCCGCTGCCCTCTCTCTATCGCGGCGTGCTGCCCTTCGTGGCGATCTATCTCGCCGTCCTGATGCTGCTCACTTATGTCCCGGCCGTTACGCTGGTGCCGCTGTCCTATCTGAAATAAGACGGCGGCAAGGCCGCTCGTTCTTTGCGTAAATCACTTTTCCGGAGCCTGCCGATGCCTGCCACCTATGACGATCTGCGCGAGTTCATCGAGCAGGTGGAAGCCATCGGCGCGCTGCGCCACATTCCCGGCGCGGACCCCTATCTCGAGATCGGCGGCGTCACGGAAGTCGCGGCTGGCATGCCGGATTGTCCGGCGCTCTTGTTCGACGACATCCCCGGTTTTCCCCGCGGCTTTCGCATCTTCACCAATGCGACGGTGCAGGCGCGGCGCGCGGCGCTGGCGCTCGGCATCGACACGTCGCTGACTCCCATCGAGGCACTGAAGGTCTGGAAGGAAACGCGCTCCAAACTGAAGCCCATCGAGCCGGTCACGACCACGAAGGCAGCGTTCCTCGAAAACAGCCAGAGCGGTCCAGGCGTCGATCTCTCGATTTTCCCGACGCCGTATTGGCACCGCAAGGACGGCGGCGCCTATATCGGCTCGGGTAGCCTCATCATCATGCGCGATCCCGATACAGGTTGGGTCAACGCCTCGATCTATCGCGTGCAGGTGCATGGCAAGAACCGCGTCACCATCCAGTTTGATCACATGGGCCGGCACGGCAATATGATCGCGCAGAAATACTGGGATCGCGGTGAACGGTGCCCGGTTGCAGTGGTCAATGGCGAAGATCCTGCGCTGTTTATCGCGGGATTTGAATATCTCCCTGCGGGGCAGTCGGAATATGCCTTCGCAGGCGCGATCAAGGGGCGTCCGATCGAGGTTTGTGCGGGGCCGCTGACAGGCCTGCCACTGCCCGCCCGCGCCGAGATCATTCTCGAGGGGCACCTTCTGCCGCCGCACGAACTCATGCTGCCGGAAGGCCCCTTCGGTGAATTTACCGGCTATTACGCAGCCGACGCGCGTCCCGCGCCGGTGATGGATGTCGAGGCCGTGCATTATCGGAATAATCCGGTGTTGTTGGGCTCGCCGCCCATGAAGCCGCCGCGTTTTCATTTTGGCTTGCCGTTCCGCGCCGCCAGCATCTGGGGCGATCTCGAAGCGGCTGGGGTCACCGATGTCGTCGGTGCGTGGCAGCATGTTTCGCAGCTGATGACGGTCGTCGCGCTGGAGCAGCGCTATGCGGGCCACGCGAAGCGGGCAGGGCTCATAGCCGCAGCCAACAGTTACATGGGGCGGCTCATCGTCATCGTGGATGAGGACGTCGATCCCTCCAGCCTCGCCGATGTCATGTGGGCAATCACCACACGCGCCGAGCCGTCCGAGTCCGTTGATATCATTCGCGACGCCTGGAGTTCGGCGCTCGACCCGCGAATCGCACTTGCAGACAAGGCGCGCGGCGCTACCTCGCATTCCAAGATGATCATCAATGCCTGCAAACCGTTTGCATGGCGCCACGAGTTTCCGCCGAGCTCCGCGCTCTCCATCGAGGAAGCACGAGATATCGAGCGCAAATGGCACGCTGTTCTGAGCCCGCGCTGATGGGCGCCACCATCAATTGATTCCGGCCCCGGTTGACGTGAAGCCTCCCAATGATGCAAGCGTGTCTCGTCCCACGCGAAAGAGGATGCTGTGCTGTTAGGTGATATTCTTCAGGGTCTGGTGTCTATGGTCAGGTCCGGGATCGACGCGACCGCCGCCAACAAGCACAATTGGCGCCTGCTCGACATCGAAGTGCTCGAACGCATGGCCGACATCCGTGGACTCCTGGAAATGACTCCAGCCATCGAGCGCAGCTGCGAGATGGTCATCTGGAATTGCCTGGAATTCACCCATGCGGCGGTTCTCGCGGAAGATGGTGACATCACCACTTCGCCGGGACTCACCAACGCGCGCATCCAGGCCATGTCCGCTCTGGCCGATTTGACATTGGCCATCGAGCACGCGCGTCCCAGCGCCCTCGCACGTTCGCTCGACTTCATCGAGCCCGAAGAGTGCGCCGCCGTTAACGGCTGATCTGGCGGGACACGAGCGGCCAGAGAAGGTTGAGTGCGAGCCCAGCCAGCACCAGCACTGCCGCCAGCAGCTTCCATCCGGGCAGGGCTTCGCCGAGCCACCAGACTGAGGCTCCGATGCCGAAGATAGGCACCAGCAGTGCCATGGGCGAGACGGTCGCAGCGGGATGGCGGGCCAGCAGCCAGCCCCAGGCGGCATAGCCGAAGAGGCTGTTGCCGATGGATTGCCAGACAACGGCGCCCCATGTCGCCGCATCTGCCTGCTGCAGTCCGGCGCTCATGGCGGGCCAGCCTTCGAGCAGCAGCGACATGGCCAGCAGGGGTGGAATCGAGAACAGGCTCGACCACACTACATAGGCCAGCATGTCGACGGTCCCCGCGCGGCGAACCACGAGATTGCCGAGAGCCCAGCTGAGCGCCGCCACCAGCACGAGTGCGAGGCCCGCGACGGTGGTTCCCCCGTCCGTATGCCAGCCAATGATGGCGAGCCCCGCGATAGCCAGCGCCAGCGCGCCGTACTGATAGGGCCGCAACCCCTCGCCATCCGCCCACATGGCGAGGCCGATGGTGAAGAACACCTGCGTCTGGATGACGAGGGAGGCGAGGCCCGGCGAAATGTGCCCGTTCATGGCCATATAGAGCAGGCCGAATTGTCCGGCCCCGATCAGCAGTCCATAGGCCGCGAGATCGCGCCACGGCACGGCGGGACGCTTCAGGATGGCAATGGCCGGCACGACGACGAAGGCGAAGCGCAGCGTCGCAAAGAACAGGGGCGGCAGATGCGCGAGCGCCGATTTGATGACGACGAAATTCGTCCCCCACACGGCCATCACGGCGAGCGCCAGCAATGCGTGACACCAAGGCAGTGCGGCCGGTTGCGTCGGCGTTGGGCTCAAGACATCCTCAGGCGTTGTCGGCGATGGCCCGGTCGCCGCCCTTCATGCGCGCCGCCAGCATCATCAGCAGCGGAATGGCGGCGACGACCGCCGCGAAGGCTCCGGCTGCGGGCAGGCCGTAGGTGGTGATGAGCGGCCCGGTGATGATCGACAACACGAGGCTGACGCCGCCCGCGCAGGAATCATTGGTGCCGATGGCGCGTCCGCGCGCGGCGGTCTCCACCTGATCGGCGAGCAACGCGGTTGCTGCGACATTGGCGGCCGCCCAGCCGATGCCCACGAGGAAGGTGCCAAAAGTGATCGGGATGTAACCCGTCGTGAAGGCGACCAGTGCCGCCCCGACGATGGTCAGTACGAGGCCTGGATACATCACGCGCTGGCGCCCGATCCGGTCGGCGAGTTTGCCGAGCGGAATGGTGAAAGCGAACATGCCGGCCGAGTGGAACACATGCGACATGGCGATGGCCGACAATGAATGTCCGTGGTGCGCGAGCACCAGCGAGGTCAGCACCATCACGATGGACATGTTGCCCTGCGCCGCGCTGTTGGTGGCGATAGCAAGCCGCGTCGGCAGGTGTCGCAACAAGGCGCCGGTCGAGAAATCCCCGGCGCCCTGTCCGGCCGGGTGCGGGGCCTCCTTGTAGCCCGGATAATAAAGGGCGAGGTTCATGCCGATCTCTTTGGGATCGGGCCTGACGAAATGAATGACGATCATGCCCATGATGATGAGGATCGGCAGCATCAACCAGGGCAGGACCAGCGGATCGCTGCCACGCGAATGCGCCATGTTTTCCGAAAGCGAGACGACGGCCGGGCTGAGGATGAGGCCTGCCAGCGCGCCGAGCGCAACGTAGCCCAGCGCCTGCGCGCGCAACTGCGGGGGCACCATGTCGGTCGCGCCGACGCGCATCTGCTGAGCCGCATTCATGCCCATGCCGAAGATGAGGATGCCTGCGATCAGCAGCCAGAGATTCCGCATATCCATGGCGCCGCCGACGATCAGTGTGCCGACCAGCGCGAGGCAGAGGCCGAGCAGAATGCCGGGCTTGCGGCCGTAGGTGTCGGTGATCTTGCCGATCGGATAGGAGACGAGAAACCGGCTGAGCCCGATCAGTGCCACCGAGAGGCCCGCCAGATTGGCCGAGCCGCTGACGCTGATGATCATCAGCGGCCCGAGCCCGTAGACGAACTGCATTCCGGCCCCGGTGAAGGATTGCGACAGGGCAAAGAGAGCCATGTTGCGCTTGATCAGGGGCGGGATGCGGATCGTCATGCGGGGGCGCCTTTTCGGTCTTGTTCTTTCATGCACGAAGGTCCGCCCGAAGGCAAAGGGCTGTATCAGTCCTCGCCCGGAATCTGGCGCACTGCGCCCCGCGCCGCGCTGGTCGCCATGAGCGCATAGGCCCGCAGCGCCTGCGAGACCTTGCGGTCACGTCCCACCGGCTTCCACGCATCGGCACCCCTTGCCTTCATGGCCTCGCGGCGATGGCGCATGACGCTGTCGTCAATGGCGAGGTGGATCGTGCGGTTGGGAATGTCGATCTCAATCCGGTCGCCCTCTTCCACGAGGCCGATCTCTCCGCCTTCGGCTGCTTCCGGCGAGACGTGGCCGATGGAGAGGCCCGACGTGCCGCCTGAGAAGCGCCCGTCGGTGATCAGCGCACAGGCCTTCCCCAGGCCGCGCGACTTCAGATAGCTCGTCGGATAGAGCATTTCCTGCATGCCGGGACCGCCGCGCGGCCCCTCATAGCGGATCACGACGACGTCGCCCGCGACGATCTTGCCGCGCAAAATCGCATCGACCGCATCGTCCTGGCTCTCGAACACGCGAGCCGGGCCGGCGAAGACCAGTGACTTCTCATCGACACCAGCCGTCTTCACGATGCAGCCGTCCAGCGCGACATTACCGGAGAGAACTGCGAGGCCGCCGTCCTTGGAATAAGCATGTTCCACGCTGCGGATGACACCCGCCGCACGGTCGTCATCGACGGTTTCGTATTGGCGCTCCTGGCTGAAGGCGACCTGGGTCGGCACGCCGCCGGGGGCCGCGCGGTAGAAGTCGATGACCGAGGTGCTCGAGGTGCGCTTCACGTCCCAGCGGTCGAGTGCGTCCTTCATTGTCAGGCTGTGCACGGTCGGGCCGCTCGTGTCGATAAGGCCGCCACGCTCCAGCTCGCCCAGAATGCCCATGACGCCACCGGCGCGATGAACGTCTTCCATATGCACGTCAGCAACCGAGGGCGCGACCTTGCAGAGCACCGGCACGCGGCGCGACAGGCGGTCGATATCGTCCATGGTGAAGGGCACCTCGCCCTCATGCGCGGCGGCGAGCAGATGCAGCACGGTGTTGGTCGATCCGCCCATGGCGATATCGAGCGTCATCGCATTCTCGAAGGCCGAGAAGGTCGCGATGTTGCGCGGCAGGGCTGAGGCATCGTCCTGCTCATAATAGCGGCGCGCCAGATCGACGATGGTGTGGCCGGCCTCGACGAAGAGGCGCTTGCGGTCGGCATGGGTCGCCAGCACCGAGCCGTTGCCCGGCAGCGAGAGGCCGAGCGCTTCGGTCAGGCAGTTCATGGAATTGGCCGTGAACATGCCCGAGCACGAGCCGCAGGTCGGGCAAGCCGAGCGTTCGATGACCTGCACGTCCTCGTCCGACACGTTATCGTCGGCCGCCGCGACCATGGCGTCGACCAGATCGAGCGACTGCAATTTTCCGTGCAGGTTAACCTTCCCGGCCTCCATCGGGCCGCCCGAGACGAAGATGACGGGGATGTTCAGCCGCAGCGCGGCCATCAGCATGCCGGGCGTGATCTTGTCGCAATTGGAGATGCAGACCAGCGCGTCGGCGCAATGGGCATTGACCATGTACTCGACGCTGTCGGCGATGATCTCGCGCGAAGGCAGGCTGTAGAGCATGCCCGCGTGTCCCATGGCGATGCCGTCATCGACCGCGATCGTATTGAATTCCTTGGCGACGCCGCCCGCCTTCTCGATCTCGCGTGCGACCAGCTGCCCCAGATCCTTCAGGTGCACGTGGCCGGGCACGAACTGCGTGAAGGAATTGGCGATGGCGATGATCGGCTTCCCGAAATCCTCGTCCTTCATGCCAGTGGCGCGCCAAAGGCCGCGCGCGCCGGCCATGTTGCGGCCATGGGTGGTTGTGCGGGAGCGATAAACAGGCATGTGAACTCACCGAATAAGTCCCACGGCGTCACGGCCTCGGCGCAAGCAGCGGATCGAGGCTGGACTGGGACGGGCGAGGCGCA
>JAQGKN010000245.1 GCA_028290085.1 Hyphomicrobiales bacterium | reverse complement strand
GACCAGCTCCGGCGGCAGCGGCGCCTCGTCGAGCGTGCTCAGCAGGGAATGGCCCTGGATATATTCCATGACGATATAGGGCTGCTGTGCAAAATCCTTCACCGCGAAACAACGCGGGACGTGGATGCCCGCAAGGCGCGGCAGGATCATCATTTCCATCTCGAACCCGACGATGATGGTCGCATCATCACCGTCGAGGATGGTCGGCACTTTCATGACGACGGGAACGTCGATGCCGGGCTTGGTGACGCGCCAGAGCGACGCCATGCCGCCGGCATGAAGCTTCTCACCGACGAGAAAGCCGTCGATCGTATCGCCCGTCCTGAGCTGCTGGCGCACCATGAGCTTATCGTCCGATGTAGAGGCGCGCCGCAAGGATCTGCGGCAGATGCGCGGCGTGGATTTTGCCTGCCGCCGCTTCGATGTCGTAGGGCGCACGCATATAGGTGAACTCGACACTCCCGGTGTCGAGAAGTCCCCATGAGGCAGCCGGATTTTCATCGCGTGGCTGCCCGACGGCGCCCTGCACGGACAGCCATTTACGATTGCCGATGAGCGGAATCGGCTGGGCAGAGGGTGGCTTGAAATGCACTGCCGGTTTCATGCTCGCCATGTGATAGAGCTGCGGCCGATGCGTGTGGCCGCAGAAGGTCAGCCGCTTGTCCGTTGCGCGCATGCTGCGCTCGGCCTCGGCCGCGTTGGTCACGTAATGCCAGGCGCGTGGCGCGGTCGCTTCCGAATGCACGTAGAGGCGGTCTTCCTCCGTGACAGAGGATGGCAATCCGGCAAGAAAGCCACGCTGCGCATCGTCGAGTTCGTCATGCGTCCAGAGGATGGACTGGCGGGCATATTCGTTCATACCCTCGGTCTCGCCGCTGACGGCGGCTTCGTCGTGATTGCCGAGCAGAACAATTGCGCCTTTGTCCGCCAGCTCTGCGATGCGATCGACGACATAGACGGGGTCTGCGCCATAGCCCACGAGATCGCCCAGAAAAACCAGCCTATCGAATCCAACACGCCCCGCATGGAGGAGGCAGGCGTCGAGCGCCTCGCGATTGCCGTGAATGTCAGCCATGAAGGCAATGCGCATGACGAGTCCGTTCCGCCCGAGGGTTTGTTCTAACCTAACGGTATTTTCGCGCGCTTCGATCTGGAACAAAGACCAAGCCTGTCAGAACAGGCTTCCCTGTCCGGCGGGCGCGCTCTTTTTCGGCGCCGCAGTCTTCTCCGGAGCGGCCTTGACGGTTGTCGGTTTTGCCGGCACGGCCTGCCCCCCACCTGAGGCAGGCGTCCCATCGGCCACGGCACCAAGGCGGCCATCTGCGAATTCGAGTTCGAGCCGGTCGCCCGGCGCTATGGCCTTCGCCGAGCGCAAGGGCTGGCCCGCCGCATCACGCACCAGGGCAAATCCACGTGCGAGAACATTGCCGTAACCGAGCGACCCGAGCAGCTTGCTCAAAGTCGCGAGTCGCTCGACCCGGCGGCCCCTGTCGTTGGTGGAGGCCCGCAGCAGGCGGTCACGCAATTGGTCGAGGCGGGCGCGAGCAGCTGTGCTGGTCTGGCGCTCCAGGGCGGCGCGGGCCGCCAGGGCGCGGCTCAGACGCGCCTCGATCTCCAGCAATTTGACGCGGCGGCGCGCGACGAGTTCGGGCCGCAGGCGCAGCAAGCGCTCGCCGGCAGCCGTCGCACGCCCCTGCCTTCGGGCGAGTTCTGCCTGCGGCGAATGGCGCGCGAGGCGCTGGGCCGCCCGTCCCAAGCGCAGATGATGTTCGCGGAAGCTCGTCTGCAGGCGCTGGTCGAGGCGTTCCGTCGCTCGGTCGAGACGCTGGCGCGGCACCGCGACCACAGCGTCGCCATTGGGGAGCGCGCGAACCAGTCCGCGCAACTCACCGCGCCTTCCCTCCAGAAAGCGACGGCCGGCGCCCCGGTGGCGCAGCGTCAGGGCCGCTGTCTGCGCAAGCAGGTCTGCCAGCACCGGCACGCACATTTCGGCGGCACCCGTCGGGGTGGGCGCGCGCAGGTCGGAAGCGAAGTCGATCAGTGTCGTGTCGGTCTCGTGACCCACCGCCGAGATCAGCGGGATCATGCTGGCCGCGGCGGCACGGACCACCACCTCTTCGTTGAAGCCCCAGAGGTCTTCGAGCGAGCCACCGCCACGCGCCACGATGATGACGTCCGGGCGCGGGATCGGGCCATTCTCGGGCAGAGCGTTGAAGCCCTCGATGGCGTTGGCGACCTCTTGCGCACTCGTCTCGCCTTGCACCCGCACAGGCCAGACAATGACGCGGCGGGGAAAGCGGTCGGCGATTCGGTGCAGGATGTCCCGGATGACGGCGCCTGTGGGCGAGGTCACCACGCCGATGACTTCGGGCAGATAGGGAATGAGCCGCTTGCGCGCTTCGTCGAACAGGCCCTCGGCCGCGAGCCGCCTGCGGCGCTCGTCCAGCAGTGCCATAAGCGCGCCGACACCGGCCGGCTCGATGGTCTCGACCACGATCTGATAGGCGGACTTGCCGGGATAGGTGGTGATCTTGCCGGTGGCGATCACCTCCATCCCCTCTTCGGGACGTATGCGGAGCTTGGCGAAAGTGCCCTTCCACATCACCGCGTCGATCTTGGCACCTGCGTCCTTGAGTGAAAAATAGCAGTGACCGGAGGAATGGGGCCCGCGATAGCCTGAAATTTCGCCGCGCACCCTGACGTAGCCGAATCGATCCTCGATGGTGCGCTTCAGCGCCCCCGACAATTCGGTGACGGTCAGTTCAGCGGCATTGGACGCGGCGGGTGCGCTTTTCGGGATGGTCATGACCCAAGATATGCCCGATCCGGCGTCGTCTGGCGAGGGGCGCCGTTGAACCGCCGGGCGCTCTCGCCTAAAGAGAAGCGACCCTGTTTTCCTGACCTACGGCACGAGGCCCCATGAACGTCCTCCTCATCGGCTCGGGCGGGCGCGAGCATGCTCTCGCTCTCGCCCTCTCGAAGAGCCCGCTGCTCGACAAGCTGTTCGTGGCGCCCGGAAATCCGGGCATAGCGGCCATCGCCGAATGCGTGGTGGTGGACGCCGCCGACCATGGCGCCGTGATCGCCTTCTGCCGCCTCATGAAAATCAAATTCGTGGTCATCGGCCCGGAAGCGCCGCTGGTAGCCGGGCTTGTCGACGATCTCGAAGCCGCGGGGATCGCGGCCTTCGGACCGAGCAAGGCTGCCGCCCAGCTCGAAGGGTCCAAGGGCTTCACCAAGGATCTGGCGCGCGATTTCGACATTCCGACCGCCGCCTACGGGCGGTTTTCCGACAAGGCCTCGGCGCTCGCCTATCTGTCGGACCACCCTGCTCCCATCGTGGTCAAGGCGGATGGGCTGGCGGCCGGCAAGGGCGTGATCGTCGCCATGAACGACGCGGAAGCAGCCGCTGCTGTCGAGATGATATTTTCGGGCGCCTTCGGCGAGGCTGGCGCGGAGATCGTCATCGAGGAGTTTATGGACGGCGAAGAAGCCTCGTTCTTCGCGCTTTGCGATGGTGAGCGGGCACTGGCCTTTGCCTCCGCTCAGGACCACAAGCGGGTCGGCGACGGCGATACCGGCCCCAATACTGGCGGCATGGGTGCCTATTCGCCCGCCCCGATCATGACAGAGGAGATGACCGCGCGCGTGATGCGCGAGATCGTCGAGCCTACATTGCGGGGGATGAAGGCCCGGAACGCTCATTACAAAGGCGTATTATTTGCCGGGCTGATGATCGGGCGCGACGGTCCCAAGCTGATCGAATTCAATGCGCGCTTCGGCGATCCGGAAACTCAGGTCATGCTGCCACGCCTGCGGGACGACCTGCTGCCGCTGCTTCTCGCCTGCGCCAGAGGGAACTTGCCGGAGGGCCCGGTGCATCTCTCGCCGATGAGTGCACTGACCATTGTGCACGCGGCGAAGGGTTACCCCGAGGCTCCTGAAAAAGGCAGCATCATCAAGGATGTCGAGAAGGCGGAGGCTCTGCCTGACGTGATCGTCTACCACGCAGGAACGAAGCGGCAGGGCGCCGCTCTCGTGGCCCATGGAGGACGCGTGTTGAACGTGACCGGGCTCGGGACAAACGTGCAGGAAGCCCGCGCGCGGGCCTACGCTGCCATTGCCCTCATTGATTGGCCTGATGGGTTCTACCGCCGCGATATCGGCTGGCGTGCAGCAAAGCCCTCAGTTTAAAGCCCGTTAGAAATTCGTACAGTCGGCTCTACCAAGTTTCATTCAATTGCGGAGTCCATAAAAACAGGTAGCCTGACCGTTGCAGTTGGGGCCATTCATGACATTGCATCTAATCGGACTTGAGTTTGACCAGCGCATCTTAGGTACGACAGCGTACATTACTTCTGTTTTGATCCAACATTTTCTTACCAATCATGCGCCAGGACATCCCGCATGAGCTTCCTGATTGAAGACGCCGAAGGGCTCAGGCTGATCGTGGCGGCTCTGAGTCACGTACGCAATCGCGATCAATTGGCCGCTCTCATTGAGCGGATGGCCACTTTCGAGATCGTGAAGTTCGTAGGCTTTTCCTACTGGCGTGGCCTTGGATACGACCGTCCGGTGGATTGGTCTGCGACCACCTTCCCACCTGAGTTCCACGCCGTGTTTGGATCCAGTGCCTCGATGCGTCGCCATCAGGTGGCCAGCCACAGCCTCACCGACCTCGTACCCGTCGATTGGTTCGAGGTGTCGGCCGAGTTGGGGCTCGACTATCCCGATATTCAGGGTGCGTTGGTCATGGGCCTGACGCGAACCGGACTGTCGTGCGCGGCACGCGGCCATGGACGCAATTACGGCATCCTCTATATCAATTTCAACTTGCCGGAAGACAAGTGGAAATCACGCCGGCTGAGCCTTGCCGCCTGCGTCCAGCTGATCGCCATCTACATTCACCAGAAGCTTCTCGAGGTTTGTCCCGAACTCGGCTCGCCGGACGTCCTCAGCACACGTGAACGCGCCTGCATCTCGCTCGCCGC
>JAQGKN010000232.1 GCA_028290085.1 Hyphomicrobiales bacterium | reverse complement strand
CACGACCGTCGAAAGCGAACTTTTCGACTATGTGGTGTCGGAGAACGCCGCGGAACTCGATGATCGGCGGAAATCAAAATATTATTCCACGGAATTTTCTCGCTGCCTGACCTCGATCAGGGGTAATGGGCGGCGCTACGCACTCGTCGGCGTGCCCTGTTACATCAAGGCGGCCCGCGCTCTGGCGCGACAGGACGCGGTGCTTGCCGATCAGCTGCGCATTTTCGTCGGCCTCGTCTGCGGCCATATGAAAAGCGCGCGATTTGCCGAGCTGATGGCCTGGCAACTGGACGTGGCGCCGCGCGATCTCGCACGTGTCGACTTCCGCCGGAAAACAGCCGCCGGCCGCGCCAGCCAATACGACTTCGCCGCGCAAGCCTTGGGCGCAGATGCGTGGGCCACGCGACGGTCCATGGACCTCTATGGCGGCGACTGGGGGCAGGCACTTTTCCAGCTGAAGGCCTGCGACTATTGCGACGACATTTTCGCCGAGACTGCTGACGTCTGTTTCGGCGACGCCTGGCTGCCAGCCTATGAACGGGACTGGAAGGGCACCAACATCGTCGTGATGCGGCATGCCGGGATCGAGCATCTTCTCGCGCAGGGTATGGCCCGTGGTGAACTGTCGCTCGCAAGGCTCGCGCCCGAGGATGCCGTGCGATCACAGGCAGGAAACTTCCGCCATCGCCGCGACGGTCTCTCTTTGCGTCTGATGGAGGCGCAGCGGCACGGTATCGTCGTTCCGCGAAAGCGCGTGGAGCCCGGTTCCGTAAAACTGCCTTGGCTGCGCGCGCGCATCGTGCGCATCAGGTCGGCGATGGCGAAGCAAAGCCACGCGAGTTTTCAACGCGCGCGGGAGCAGGGCGATCTCAGCCTGTTTCTCATGGACATGCGGCCGCTGCGCCGCAAGATGCGGCTGACCTATCGCCTCATGCGATGGTGCGATCCACTGCATGTGCACGCGCAACTGCGGCGGCGTGCCGGACTTTTTCTGTTCGCGCCCGCGATGGATCGCCCGTGCCGAGCCTGGCAGTTGCTCAAGCGTCACGCCCTGGCGCCCCCGCGCGAAGCGCTGCGCCTTTTGAGGAAAGCACGGGCAATGCTTGCGCCAAGTGTGAGCGCGTGCGCGTCCGCGCAGGCAGAACTTCGATGGCCTGCACCGGCCAGGTCCATTCTCGTCATCGAGCATAATGTGCCCGAGCCCGACCGGGATGCCGGATCGCGCAACGTCGTCGAATTTCTGACGACGTTGGCGCGGGCTGGCTGGGCGGTGCACTTCTGGCCGCGCGATGGCCGCGACGATCCCGTCTACACGTCGCCGCTGCGGGCTATTGGTATCGACATCATCGCCGGCCGATTGCGTCCATCGCTGTCGCGCTGGTTGCGGCAACATGGGCGGTCTCTCGACGCTATTCTCATCTGCCGTCCCGACGTCGCGGATACCTGTCTCGGCACCGTCCGCCGCGCCTCCGATCTGCCCCTCCTCTATTACGGACACGATCTGCATTGCGCCCGCATGACGATGCAGGCCGAACTCTCGGGAAGTGCACGGGAGATGGCAGCGGCACGCCGGATGGAAGCCGTCGAGCGCTCGATCTGGCGGCGCGCCGATCTCATGCTCTATCCCTCCGATGAGGAGGCCCGCGCGGTGGCGCAGATGGCGCCGGGCACGGTAGCACTCCCTGTCACGGCCTTCTGCTACGACCGCTTTATCGAGCGCCAGACCGCGCCTGGCAGTCTGGACATTCTGTTCGTCGGTGGCTTTCGCCACGCACCGAACATCGACGCTGCGCTTTGGTGCGCGCGCCAGATCTTCCCGCTGGTGAAAGCCGCATGTCCCGCCGCACGCTTCATCATCGCGGGCTACGACCCGCCGCCAGAAATCATCGCGCTTGCGGGCTCCGGCATCGAAGTAACCGGCTGGCTCAGCGCGGCCGAGCTTCAGGCGCTTTACGACGCGTGCCGCACGGTGGTGGTGCCGCTACGCTTTGGCGCAGGCATGAAGTTGAAGGTTGTCGAAGCGCTGGCCGCGGGCGTTCCACTCGTCACCACACGCGTCGGGGCGCAAGGGCTTGATAGGCTCGCGGGCCTTGTCGCTGTTCACGATGAAGCATCCGCGCTCGCCGAGGCACTTCTGGCGGCGCTGCAGCTTTCCGACAGGGATTGGCTGCAGCAATCCTGCGCGCAGATCGCATACGCGAAGGCGCATTTCTCACGCGAGAACGTGCTGGCCTCCCTGCAACTGGCATTCCAGGCAGCGCACGAGAACCACACCAGGAGGTGGGTGCGGAAATGAGGCCGAAGGACTGCACTTACGCCGCATCAACGGGTTTCATCGCCGCTTTTCCGATCTTCAACCAGATCGATGTCGGCATGAATCTGTCGCTGATCTGGGTCGCCGTGCTCATGGCACCGCTCGTCTACGGCCTGCGCCCGATTGCCTGGCCGATGGTGCCGCTGCTCGTGCTTCTCGGCATCTTCATGCTGAAATTTGCCGCCGTTGCGAACGTCGAGGCGGCCTTGCGCTACGCCATCTACATCGGTTTCATTATGGCTGCCATGAGCGGGCTCGACCGCAGGCGCATGGACGATTTCTTTCGCGGCTTCGAAATTGGCCTCATCTGCAACATCGCCTTCGGCTGCATCCAGATGGCGGGTCTGCTGACTGGCACGTTTGAGGCCATCTTCCCGGTAACGGCCTGGAACGCGACACTCTGGCACTACAATCCGCCCGGCGGCATGTTTCTGTTCTACCCGCGCGTCTCGGGCTTTTGCAACGAGCCTGCCTACCTTGGAACGCTGCTCATCGCTCAAGCGGCCTATCGTGTCTTCGTGCAGGGACGGCGAACGCTGACGGGGCGCTACGGTGTGTATCTTTTCATGAGCATTGTGTTGCTGGTGAACTCCCGCACGGCGTTCGCCTCCTATCTTTGGCTCGCGGGTTGCGCACTCGTGCTCAGGTTCCGCTGGGAAATGGTTCCGTCAGCATTTCCTCATAGTCGATATCGACGCCAGCCTTGAGCATGATGAAGAGTGGCAGGATCACGAAGGACCTCGAAAAGCCTGGGCGGAGCCTATTTCTATGATCTCGGCCTGCTGGGTCTGGCGGGTTTTATCGCCACGATTTACGTGGCCTGCCGCGCGCACACGCGGGCGCTGCTGATGTTCTCCACGGTCAACATCGCCTTCTTCAATGTCTACGCTTTCTCCTGGCCGCTGTTCTGGATCATGACGGCATGCTGCTGTCTGCCAGGAATCGTGGCGCGTCCCGCGCGCGTCCTCCCAAAACTCGTCCGCGCACGGGTGAGAAACGCGGCATGACACGGCGCCGGCTCGCTCTTGCAGTCCTCATTCTGCTTGTGACATGGAGCGCACCGCTGCGCGCGCAGAACGCGCCATGCCGGGCGCTCTACGTGCGGCCGGAGGCGGGCAGCCTTGAAGACGCGCTGGCACAAGCGCGCAGCCTGCGCAAAACCGAACCGGATATGCACATCTGCATTCGGCTCCATGAGGGAACCTACTTCTTGCCTCATCTTGTACGCGTCGGCCGCGAGGAAACCGGCGGCAAAGGCGCAGAGACCGTCCTGCAAAGAGACGGTAGCGGAAAGGTCGTTCTGAGCGGCGGCATCGACCTGCCGGTCCATGCGCCACGTGCCGCCACATGGGTCTTCGACACCGTCGGCCTGTGCGGCGGCGTCGCGCAGCGGTCGCTTTACGTGAACGGCAACCGCCGTATTCGTGCGCGTTTCCCCAAGACGGGCACTTTCTCGATCGCAGGTGAAATTCCGCGCCGCATCGAGGATGGAAAAGCGTTCGATGCGTTCCGTTTCGCGCCCGATCTCGATACCGGGCTATCGGCACTAAATGCCGACAGCGAGATCGTCGCCTGGCACTTCTGGTCCATGTCACGCATGGGCATTCGCGCCGTGGATCGTACGACGAACGTCATCACCCTCAATGGCATCACGAGCCACACCGACGAATGGGGGCGTTTTGCAAAATCGGGAAAGTTTTACTTCGAGAACGTCAATGGCGACAATCTCATGCCCGGCGAGTGGTTTCAGGTGGGAGCGACCATCACCTACCGCCCGACGATTGTGGAGGGCCAGGGCGTGCCGAGCGTCGTCTTGCCCTGCACGCCGCGCCTGCTCGAATTCGGTGAAGGCGCGCACGATGTTCGCGTCGAGGGTCTCTCCTTCGTCCACACGGGCGAAAGCCATCGGGGCTACGAGCAGACACCTGCGCAGGCCGGCATAGGCCAGCACACCTCCGCAGCCATCAATCTGCGCGGGGCGCAGCGTATCCGTTTCGCCAATGTGGAGGTATCCGGCACGGCCGATTTTGCTTTCCTCTTCGACCGCCGAACGCGGGATGCGGGCTTGCTTGGGAGCAAACTTCAAGATATCGGCGGCGGGGCGGTGGCCATCGGAGACCCCGCCGGAGCCTATTCAAGGACAGCATTGTCCGAGGACATCAGGTCCCGAAACGAAATCGCGCGAAACGTCATTCGCGAGGGCGGTCGCATCCGGCAGGATGCCGTGGCGATCTGGATCGGCGATGTCGGCGGCAACACACTTGTCGGCAACCAGATCAGCGGCTTCAGCTACAGTGCAATCTCGCTCGGCTGGGGCTGGGGCGGCATGAAACTGTCACGCGGTAATCTCATAAAGGGCAACGTGTTGAGCGATATCGGCCAGGGCGAGCTGTCGGACCTCGCTGCCATTTACACGATGTCCGATCTCGCGGGGACGATCATCCGCAATAACCGGATCAGCGATGTCGGCGCCGCGCGGTACGGCGGCTTCGGGATCTATCTGGACCGCAATTCATCTGGCCTCCTCGTGGAGGGCAATTCGATAAAACAGACAAAAAGCGCTGGTCTCGCTTTGCACTATGCCGCAGACAACGTCATCCGGAACAACTCGATTTGCTCCGTGTCCCCGATTGACATCGTCAAGCCCGGGGCTTTGCCCAACACCATCGAAGGAAACGATTGTCGAGACTGACGATAACCGGGGCGTCGCGAGCAGTTTAGATCGACGCGGCGCGGCATTCTGGTTTATTGTTTGCTGTCTGAGACGTATCTGTGCCTGCGGAGACCAAGATTAACGTGCAGTTCGAAAACTTAGCTATCCAAGGGCTCGCGAAAGTCACTCCGGCGCGCATCGGCGACGCCAGAGGTTATTTCTCCGAAACATTCCGCGACGATCTCTTCCGCGCTCACGTGGGCAATTTTACCTTCGTGCAGCATAATCAATCTCTCTCGGGGCCGGTTGGAACCGTTCGCGGGCTTCACTTCCAGCTGCAGCCGGCGGGGCAGGGCAAACTCATCCGTTGCCTGCGCGGTGCCATCCTCGACGTGGCCGTGGATCTTCGGCGGTCCTCGCCAACATATGGCAAACATGTCGCGCTCGAGCTTCGCGCCGAATCCGGGAGCCAGCTCTGGATTCCCGAGGGCTTCGCGCACGGCTTTTGCACACTGGAGCCAGACACGGAAGTCGCCTATCTGGTGACCGCCTACTATAGCCCGGAGCACGATCGCGGCTTGCGCTGGAACGATCCGGCGCTGGGAATCGACTGGCCGGTGAACGAGAACACGGCACTGCTTTCGCCCAAGGATACTCGTCAGCCGTTCCTGTCAGAACTGGACACCACATTCGCCTGAGGCATGGTTTATTCCCTAATCATCGAGGTTCTTCATGCGTATTCTGGTGACCGGCGGCGCAGGCTTCATCGGCTCGGCTCTCGTGCGCTATCTTGTGCTGGAGGCCGGCGCGGACGTGCTGACCTTCGACGCGCTGACCTACGCGGGTAATCTCGCCAATCTGCGTGACGTGGAGGGCAGGCCCAACCATCGCTTCCTGCACGCCGACATCTGCGACCGCGCGTCGGTTACGCAGGCGTTTGAATCCTTCCAGCCGGACCGCATCTATCACCTGGCAGCGGAAAGCCACGTCGATCGCTCGATCACGGGCGCTGCCGATTTCATCAACACCAATGTCATCGGCACGTTCACGTTGCTGGAGGCCGCGCGTCACTATTGGTCGGCGCTCGAAGCGCAACGCAAAGACGCCTTCCGCTTCCTCCACGTCTCAACCGACGAGGTCTACGGCTCGCTTGGGCCCGACGGGCTCTTCACCGAGACGACGGCTTATGATCCGAGCTCCCCTTATTCGGCGTCGAAGGCAGCGTCCGATCATCTCGCCACGGCATGGCAGCGCACCTATGGCTTGCCCGTGGTCGGCTCCAACTGCTCGAATAATTACGGCGAATATCATTTCCCCGAAAAGCTGATTCCGCTCATCATCCTCAACGCGCTGCACGGCAAGCCGCTGCCCGTCTACGGGGACGGCTCCAACATTCGCGACTGGCTCTATGTCGACGATCACGTCCGCGCGCTGCATCTGATCGGAGATCGTGGACGCGTCGGCGAGACCTACAATGTCGGCGGGCGCAACGAGCGCCGTAACATCGATGTCGTGCACGGGATCTGCGCGAGTCTCGACCGCTTGAGCCCGCGCGGCACGACCTATAGTGACCTCATCCACTTCGTGACGGACCGCCCGGGTCACGATCATCGCTATGCCATCGATGCCAGCAAGCTCGAGAACGAACTCGGATGGACGGCGCGCGAAACCTTCGAGACCGGCATCGAAAAGACCATTGCCTGGTATCTTGCCAACGAGTCCTGGTGGCGTCCCCTGCGCGATAAAGTTTACACGGGCGAGCGCCTCGGCATCGCCGCGAATGCGGGCTGAGCGGATGCGTATCGCTGTCACAGGGCATCACGGACAAGTCGTCACGGCGCTGGTCGAGCGCGCGGCACTGGCCGGGGCAAGCGTCGTCACGCTCGGCCGCCCCGAGCTGGATCTGGCGGAACCCGGCGATTACACGCAGGTTTTCGCGAACGCACGGCCCGACGTGATCGTCTCCGCCGCCGCTTATACGGCAGTCGACAAGGCGGAAAGCGAGCCGGATCTTGCCATGCTCATCAATGCCGGAGGGGCGGAAGCGGTCGCGCGCGCGGCGGCGGCGCTGGACGTGCCGGTGATCCATCTTTCGACTGATTACGTCTTCGATGGCTCCAAGCCGACGCCCTGGGTCGAGAGCGATCCCACCAACCCGCTCGGGGTCTATGGCGCAACGAAACTCGTGGGGGAGCAGGCGCTTTTAGCAGCCGCGCGCCGCGCCGTCGTACTGCGTGTCGCGTGGGTCTACGCGCCTTTCGGCACCAATTTCCTGCGCACCATGTTGCGACTGGCCGAGACGCGAAACACGGTCCGAGTGGTCGCCGATCAACTGGGCGCGCCGACCTCCGCGCTGGACCTTGCGAACGGAATTCTCAAAGTTGCGCAAAACCTGGTTGCTAGGCCGGAGGACGCCGCGCAACTCGGGGTCTTTCACATGGGACCGGCGGGTGACGCCAGCTGGGCCGATTTTGCTGAGGCTATATTTGCAGGTTACGTCGCACGCGGCGGGAGCCGGATGATGGTCGATCGCATTACCTCTGCGGATTATCCGACCCCTGCACTCAGGCCCGCGAATTCGCGTCTCGACAGTAGCAGAATTGCAAGGGTGCACGGCGTGGCGCTTCCGCATTGGCGGGAGTCGCTCGAACCGGTTCTCGACCGGTTGATCAGACCGTCGTCCGCCGAGGCGTTGCCGTCTGCTTGACCGGCGTCATGTTCATGAGCGCGATCGCGACGAGGAGGAATGGCGCGATCATGCCAGCCGCCAGTGCAGCAAAAATGGCCGGGACGATGCCGAAAGAGAGCGCATAAATTCCGCAAACGACTGCGGAGAGAATGGCAAATACGGGATAGGCAGCGACCATGGGGCAAAATCCAGCTTGGATGACTTCGCAAGTTTTGACTGCCGGTGAATAAAGCTCAGTTAACAACGAAGAGCAGTTTTGAACTACAGAACCCGCGTTGTTGACGTGGTTAGCGCTCTCATAATTAAAGCTGCAATGGAGTCGTTCGCGCCACGTTCAGCAGCGCTATAGTTTCGCGACCCATCGCGAACGGCACCCCGATCAGCGTGCCGTAAGTTGTTGCGGATGAGGCCGCCATCGAGCCCGGCAAACTTACATAGGCGCGGCTGAAGGGAGCCATGGCGGGTTCTGAAGCCTGCAGCCAGCCATCTTGCGCACGAGCGGACGCGACGGGCACCGTGCTGTCCAGAGTCTCGACGCTGACCCATTCCTGCGGGTTTGCCGCCGATTGCCGCTTCACAATGCGGTAGCCCGTGCGGTTCCAGGCAACGACTGCCGCCCGCAGATTATCGAGGATGAAATCCACCCGGTCCGTCCGCAACGTCAGCACCAGATGGCCGACTCCCGAAGGGGTGATGGCGGTGGTCAGTGACAGAG
>JAQGKN010000184.1 GCA_028290085.1 Hyphomicrobiales bacterium | reverse complement strand
CGAAGCCGAGGGCCTGCTGCAGCTGATCGGCATCACGTGAGAAAAGCTAAGCTTAAGCCTTATCGAAGAGCAATGCAGGAGCGGGATCGGTCATGGCGACAATGACATCGTTGTCTGGTTCGACGGAGCCCGAGCTATGCAGAAATTATTCATGTTTCTCATCCAAACTCTTGGGTGGAGAACTGAAATGAAAACGCTGTCAGCAATAGATCTGCTTTGCGCCATAACTCGCGCCTGGCGCGACCAACGTGGCCAGGTGGCAGTGATCTTTGCCCTCGCGTTGATCCCAATCATGTGCTTCGTCGGCTCCTCGGTCGATTACACACGGGCCGTCACATCGCGCAGCAACCTTCAGCAGGCGACCGATGCGACCATTCTTGCGGTCAGCAAATTTGCCCAGGACGGATCGAGCGTCGCTCAGATCCGGGCGCAGGCCGTGACTTACCTCCAAGCGGTCAGCACAGACCCCTATGCCGCAATCAGCGGTGATCCGACCGTCTCAGCCGACAAGACGAAGGTTTGCCTCAACACGACGAGCCACGTCGACACCGCCATCATGAGAATCGTCAGGATCAACCAGCTGGCGGTTTCGGCCTCGGCCTGCACGGTCACCAACAACGCAACCTTCGAAATTGCTATGGTGCTCGACACCACCGGCTCAATGGCCAACAGCGATGGCAAAAATTCCAAGATATCCTCTATGCGCACGGCGGCCGACCAATTTGTCGACTATATGTACACCAGCACTACGCTCGCCTCGCGGGTGAAGATCTCGGTCGTGCCCTTCGCAGCCTCCGTCGCTGTGGACACGAGCTACAGGTCCGCGGCCTGGGTCGATGTGACGGGACAGGCGTCCTCGCATTTCAACAGCCCGCTGTTCACCGGATACAGCGGGCTCGCGTCGAACCGATTCACGATTTACGGCTGGCTCAAGTCCATTAATTCGAATTGGGACTGGCACGGATGCTTCGAAGACCAGCTCTATCCGGCCAACGTCAACGATACGCCCCCAACGTCGGCCACTCCGGACACCCTATTCATCCCGATGCTCGCGCCGGATGAACCTGATCCGACCTATAAGACCGGCAAGAACAACACGACCGCCGATGACCCCTACACCTATAACAATGACTATCTCGACGACAATTCCGCCACCTGCACGGGCGCGCAACCGACCGGCTCGACGTTAGCCGATGAGACCGCGAAACAGTCGCGGGTTTGCAAATACAAGAACGGCACAAGGACGACGAGCTATCCGGGCAGTTACGGCCCGCAATATGGCTGTACGTCGGCTCCTCTGCAGCGCATGACCAGCAGCAGCACGACCCTCAAGGCGAAGATCGACGGGTTGCAGGCGGCGGGCAACACCAATATCCATCAGGGCTTCATGTGGGGCTGGCGCACCCTGTCCCCTAATTTGCCGTTCGCCGACGGCGGCGCCTATGGTGCGCCTGATCTCGTCAAAATCATCGTGCTCATGACAGACGGTATGAACACGTGGAGCGACACGAACAGCACGGTCGACGGCTCGGAATACGGTCCTTACGGCTATTACAACACCGCAAATAGCCGGCTTCCTGCTACCAATCGCAATGTGACGACGGGGTCGGGAGCCCGCAATGCCATCGATGCCCTGACGAGGGAAGCCTGTGGCAACGCCCGGACTGCGGGCGTCATCATCTACACGATCGGTTTCTCGGTCTCGACCGATCCAATCGATTCGCAAGGGCTGCAATTGCTGCGCGATTGCGCTGGCAATACGAGCCGCAGCTTCGTGGCCAACAACTCAACCAGCCTGATCACGACCTTCGCACACATCGGCAGTAACATTGGCACCCTTCGCATAAGCAACTAGGCGCGCGAAATCGTGAGGGGTTAGCAGATGCGGCCGCGACGTCGCCTGGGGTTTCGAACACCTGCACGAGCCTCCGTCGTTCTTCCGCCAAGCGCCGCGCGCAGGTGTCGCCAGATCGCCCCGCCACCATGGATCGCAGGCGACGGCTGGCCTTCTCTGGACCGCTCGTCCTGCCCTCGCCTGCACCTTCACCACGGGCCAGCTCGCGGCCTTGCGGATTGTGGCCGATACGGTGCGCGCTGGTGGCCGCTGTGGTCTGTCAAGCGGCACGGGCGCATAGGCATCACCACGACCCGCAATGCCATCAGAGAGGCCTCCCGCGACGGCCTGCTAACCATCCAAGAGCGACGGCGCCACGGCAGGCCGAACCTCCCTAATGGCATCCGCCTCATCAGCCGGGAATGGCTGGCATGGATCTCAAGGGGGGAGGGTCCAAAAAAGCAAAGCCCACGGATAGAGGGATTAGGAGACCCTCGGTTTATGTGGAATCTCCCATGACTGAGACGCGTACGTGGCCCTGAAATATCCCGTCGCCAGACGAACGCTCCTCCTCTGCGATTACAGCCTGGACGGATTTCGCGAGCCGGAAATGAACCAAAAACGAGGTCCGGCCGTGGTGATCTCGCCCCGCTTGCCGCACCGGGCCGGGCTTTGCGCCGTCGTGCCGCTGTCTGGGTCGGAACCCCGTGCGACAGGTATCATACGTGGTGGCTCAAGGCTTCACGCAGGGATGATCGAAAACCGTGCGTTTCTAACACTCGCTTGAAAAATTTCCCGCGATCACTGTCAATGTCAGGACGGTGCTTACGGAGTTGCGTCATGTCCTACTTGGCTACGATGCGTTTTACATGCCAGTGCGGCGCGGAGGTTCATGCCGTGTTGGTATGTGCTGACAACTGCAAGGACTCGGCTACCGTGCCGGTGGAATGTTGGTCCTGTGACGCTGTTCTAGCGCGGGTGCCAGCTGTGTCTGCATCGACCGGCGTAAGCGCGGAAGATGTCTTTTTGGCCGCGGCACTCGCAGCTGATGCTCATGCTCAAGTGCGCGCTGTCCGTGAAGAGCAAGGACCAAATTGAAGACGGGGTGCAGCGAACCCAGGGCCACCATCATGGCGGCCAAGATGAAGAGAATCGAGCGTCTCATCACGCCCTCCAAGGTTGGAGCACTCGTTCTCAGGTGCTTCGGAGTGACTTCGCGACGGAGCGTCTAGCAGGCTGCTGAAAAAGGCCCCGATTTCATCGGCCGGTCATTTTTCAACGGAAACTTCTTGAAGGGCATGGGGCTTTTTTTGTTCCCGCTCTTTTCAAGCCGGCGTTTGCCATCCTCATTCGCCCCCTATGCTGCCCTCTCTTCGATCAATTTCGGCAATCGGATTAGATTATAGGCCGCTGC
>JAQGKN010000124.1 GCA_028290085.1 Hyphomicrobiales bacterium | reverse complement strand
GGAGTAGATTGCGCAAAAATTGATACGCGAGTGCTCTCGCCTTCCTTCGGCTGCTGCATTAGTTTGATGCCACGAGCTCAGATCCCGCAGGCGCGGTGACGAGCTGTCGTTTTTAGGGAGTCGTCATGGCAGCAGCTGCCTCCTCGCGGTCCAAGGCATCCAGCAAAGCGGATGCGCCGACCGAATTCAATCGTGACCAGGAGCTCCTTGCCTACCGGGAGATGCTGCTCATCCGGCGATTCGAGGAAAAGGCCGGCCAGATGTATGGCATGGGCCTCATCGGCGGTTTCTGTCATCTCTACATCGGCCAGGAAGCGGTCGTCGTGGGTATGCAGATGGCCTCTCGTGAGGGCGATCAGGTCATCACCGGCTATCGCGACCACGGCCATATGCTCGCCTGCGGCATGGACCCGAAGGGCGTCATGGCCGAGCTGACTGGGCGTCGTGGTGGCTTGTCGAAAGGCAAGGGCGGCTCGATGCACATGTTCTCCAAGGAGAAGCATTTCTACGGCGGCCACGGTATCGTCGGCGCCCAGGTCTCGCTGGGCACGGGCCTCGCCTTCGCGAATCATTATCGCGGCAACGGCAATGCTTCGATGGTCTATTTCGGCGACGGCGCTGCCAATCAAGGGCAGGTCTACGAGAGCTTCAATATGGCCGAGCTGTGGAAGCTGCCGGCAGTCTATGTGATCGAGAACAACCGCTACGCGATGGGCACTTCGGTGAACCGCGCCTCAGCGCAGCAGGATTTCTCCAAGCGTGGCCTCTCCTTCAATATACCCGGCGAACAAGTCGACGGAATGGACGTGCGCGCCGTGAAGGCCGCCGCCGAGAAGGCGCTGACCTGGGCACGCGAGGGCAACGGCCCCTACATTCTCGAAATGCAGACCTACCGCTATCGCGGGCACTCCATGTCCGATCCGGCGAAATATCGCTCGAAGGAAGAAGTGCAGAAAATGCGCGAGGAGCACGACCCCATCGAGCAAGTGCGCGGCCGGTTGCTGCGTGAAAAATATGCGACGGAAGACGAGTTGAAACAGATCGACGCCCGCGTGCGGGCCGTCGTTGCCGAGGCTGCCGAATTCGCGACCAACGATCCCGAGCCGGATCCGTCCGAATTGTGGACGGATATTGTGCTCTGAGGGAGGGTCGAACATGGCTGCCAACGTATTGATGCCGGCTCTGTCTCCCACGATGGAGCAGGGCAAACTCGCCAAATGGATCAAGAAGGTCGGAGACGTCGTCAAATCCGGTGACGTGCTCGCCGAGATCGAGACCGACAAGGCCACGATGGAAGTCGAGGCCGTGGATGAGGGCGTTCTTGCCCAGATCCTCATTCCCGACGGCACTGAAAATGTCGCGGTGAACACGCCGATTGCCATCATCACGGCGGAAGGCGAGAGCACCGACACCGCGCCGGCCGCTGGGCCAGCTGTCAAGGCCGCGGCGCCTGTTGACGCCGGTGGTGAGAAGCCTGCCGCGACCGCCAAGACGCCGTCCGACGCGCCGATCTACGCCAGCGTGGCTTCGGGCGAGCCTTCCACGCCGTCCGCTCCCGAAATTCCGCCGGGAACGCCGATGGTTTCCATGACTGTTCGCGAAGCGCTTCGCGACGCCATGGCAGAAGAGATGCGCCGCGACGAAAACGTCTTCGTCATGGGCGAGGAAGTCGCCGAGTACCAGGGTGCCTACAAGGTCACGCAGGGATTGCTGCAGGAATTCGGCGCCCGTCGCATCGTCGATACGCCGATCACAGAACATGGTTTCGCGGGTCTGGGTGTGGGCGCCGCCATGGCGGGCCTTCGCCCCATCGTCGAGTTCATGACGTTCAACTTCGCGATGCAGGCCATCGACCAGATCATCAACTCGGCCGCCAAGACGCTTTATATGTCTGGTGGGCAGATGGGTTGCCCGATCGTGTTCCGTGGCCCCAACGGCGCCGCCGCGCGCGTTGCCGCGCAGCACAGCCAGGATTACGCGGCCTGGTATTCGCAGATCCCGGGCCTCAAGGTCGTCTCGCCCTATACTGCGGCCGATTACAAGGGCTTGCTCAAGGCGGCGATCCGCGATCCGAACCCCGTCATCTTCCTCGAGAACGAGATTCTGTACGGCCAGACGTTCGAAGTGCCCAAGCTCGACGACTTCGTCGTGCCGATTGGCAAGGCCCGCATTGCACGCTCCGGCTCCCATATCACGATGGTCTCCTGGTCCATCGGCATGACCTATGCGCTGAAAGCGGCGGAAGAGCTCGCCAAGGAAGGGATCGAGGCAGAGGTCATCGACCTGCGCACGATCCGTCCCATGGACACCGAGACGGTGATCGCTTCGGTCCAGAAGACGGGCCGCTGCATTACGGTCGAAGAGGGCTGGCCGCAGTCGGGCGTCGGCGCCGAAATCGCTGCGCGCGTGATGGAGAAAGCCTTCGATTGGCTGGATGCGCCGGTGCTGCGCGTCACGGGCAAGGACGTGCCGATGCCATACGCGTCCAATCTCGAAAAGCTGGCGCTGCCCAACGTGGCCGATGTCATCCAGGCGGCGAAAGCCGTGCTCTATCGCTGAGGAGCGCAGCTCATGCCCATCAATATCCTGATGCCCGCGCTCTCTCCGACGATGGAAAAGGGCAACCTGGCCCGCTGGCTGAAGAAGGAAGGCGATACCGTCAAATCCGGTGACGTGCTCGCCGAGATCGAGACGGACAAGGCCACCATGGAAGTGGAGGCCATCGACGAAGGCGTGCTGGCAAAAATCGTCGTTCCCGACGGCACGCAGGACGTCGCCGTCAACGCGCTGATCGGTATCATTGCCAGCGAAGGCGAAGATGCAAAGACGGTCGGGGCAGGGGGCGGCGCTGCTGCTCCTGCCAAGGCTGCGGACAAGCCCGCTGCTGCACCTGCCGCTGCGGCTCCGTCTACCCCGGCTGCTGCTCCCGCTGCTGCGGCACCGGCCGCTTCGGCTGGGGCGCGTCTCTTCGCGTCGCCGCTTGCGCGCCGTCTGGCCAAGGACGCACGCATCGATCTGGCGCGTGTGACCGGCACTGGCCCGCACGGCCGCATCGTCGAGCGTGACATAAAGGCAGCCGTTGCTGGCGGAACTGCGGCTCCGCTCGCAACGGCTCCCGCTGCCAAGGCGGCTGCGCCTGCCGGCATGTCTGATGAGACCATCAAGAAGTTCTTCGAAGCGGGATCCTTCGAGGAAATTCCGCACGATTCGATGCGCAAGACGATTGCGCGCCGCCTCGTTGAAGCCAAAACCACCATCCCGCATTTCTACCTGACGGTGGATTGCGAGCTCGACACGCTGCTGGGCGCCCGCGAGGCGATCAACAATGCAGCGCCCAAGAGCAAGGACGGGAAGCCGGAGTACAAGGTTTCGGTCAATGACTTCGTCATCAAGGCGCTCGCCGTCGCGTTGCAGCGCGTGCCCGATGCCAATGTGACCTGGACCGAAGCGACGATGCTGAAGCACAAGCATTCGGACATCGGCGTCGCCGTCTCGATCCCCGGCGGTCTCATCACCCCGGTGATCCGCAAGGCCGAGACGAAGGGCCTTGCCGCCATCTCCAACGAGATGAAGGACTATGCTGCCCGCGCGCGCGCCCGCAAGTTGAAGCCCGAGGAATATCAAGGTGGATCTTCCGCCGTGTCCAATCTCGGGATGTTCGGCATCAAGAACTTCTCTGCCGTCATCAACCCGCCGCACGCCACGATCCTGGCGGTCGGCGCGGGCGAGCAGCGGGTGGTCGTGAAGAAGGGTGCGCCCGTTGTCGCGACGGTCATGAGCGTGACGCTCTCGACCGATCACCGCGCGGTGGACGGAGCACTCGGCGCGGAATTGATCTCGGCTTTCAAGTCGTTGATCGAAAACCCGATGGGCATGCTGGTGTGAGGCTGCGCCACTAACCCTCTCCCGATGGGAGAGGGTGGCTGCAAAGCAGCCGGGTGAGGGGTTACGTACTTCGTCTGGAGACGCGCAACCCCCTCATCCGCCCGTTCCACGGGCACCTTCTTCCTCTGGGAGAAGGACGCGCGTTGTTTATTCGTCGAGAAAGAGCCGATCCCATGCCCACAACTTACGACGTTCTCATCATCGGCTCCGGACCCGGCGGCTATGTCACGGCGATCCGCGCGGCGCAGCTTGGCCTGAAGACGGCTATCGTGGAGCGCGAGCATCTGGGCGGCATTTGCCTGAACTGGGGCTGCATCCCGACCAAGGCGCTGCTGCGCTCGGCCGAGATCTATCATTACGCGACCCATGCCGAGGCCTATGGCCTGAAGATCGAGGGCAAGGTGACCTTCGATCCCGCAGCGGTCGTGAAGCGCTCGCGCGGCGTGTCGGCGCAGTTGAACGGGGGCGTCGGCTTCCTGCTCAAAAAGAACAAGGTCGATGTGATCTGGGGTGAGGCGACCATCGACAAGCCCGGGCAGGTGACGGTGACCGCGACGAAGAAGGCCATCGTCCAGCCGCAGAACCCGGTGCCCAAGGGCACGCTGGGCGAGGGGACCTATCAGGCCAAGAATATCATCATCGCGACCGGCGCCCGCCCGCGCGTGCTGCCGGGCATCGAACCGGACGGCAAGCTGATCTGGACCTATTTCGAAGCC
>JAQGKN010000114.1 GCA_028290085.1 Hyphomicrobiales bacterium | reverse complement strand
GACGACGACGCTGGCCGATATCGAAGCCCGGCTTGCCGCCCGTTGTGCGCAAGAGGGCCTTGAACTGGTCTTCCGCCAGTCAAATCACGAGGGCTTCCTCGTCGACTGGGTCCAGGAAGCCGGCGCGGCCGGTGCAGGCGTCGTGCTCAATGCCGGTGCCTATACGCACACATCCATCGCCTTGCAGGACGCAATTCGCGGTTCAGCAGCGCAGGTCGTCGAGGTTCACCTCTCGAACGTTCATGCGCGTGAAGAATTCAGGCATGTCTCCACCATTTCTGCCGTCGCGACCGGGGTCATCCTCGGCTTCGGCGCGCTGTCCTACGACCTGGCGCTCGAAGCCCTGATCTCCATGTCCAAGTCCAAGAAGAGCTGACCCTTCATGAAGAAACCTGCTGCCAAAGCCAAGCCGAAGGCCGCCGTCGCGCGCCGTGCCGCGCCCTCCGCTCCGAGGGCTGCCACAAAGAGCGGGGGCATCGACCCTGCTCTGGTCGAATCGCTCGCAGGTATTGTGTCCAGGCTCGACCTTTCGGAAATCGAAGTGGAGCATCAGGGTCTGAAGATCCGCGTCGCCCGGCAATTGCAGGCTCCGCAATATGCGTCCGCACCGCAATACGCCCTCGCGCCTGCTGCCGGCGCCCCATCGGTTATCGCCCCGCCGCCCTCGCCGATGAGTCCTGCTCCGGTCGCGGCCGAGCACCCCGGCACCGTCAAGTCGCCGATGGTCGGCACCGTATATCGCCGCCCGAGCCCGGACTCGAAGGCCTTCGTCGAGGTTGGGTCGCAGGTGAAGGCCGGCGAGAAGATCCTGCTGGTCGAAGCCATGAAGACGTTCAACGAAATCGTCGCACCCCGCAGCGGTACCATCACCTCCATCAATGTCGAAGACGGACAGCCGGTGGAATATGGCGAACCGCTCCTCGTGATCGAATGAGTCATATTCGGGAAGACGGAATCCGTATGTTCGATAAAATCCTGATTGCAAACCGAGGCGAGATCGCGCTGCGCATCCTGCGCGCGGCCAAGGAACTGGGCATTGCGACGGTGGCCGTGCATTCGACGGCCGATGCCGACGCCATGCACGTCAGACTCGCGGACGAGAGCGTCTGCATCGGGCCGCCACCCGCACGCGAGAGCTATCTGAACATTCCCGCCCTGCTCGCGGCCTGCGAGATCACGGGCGCAGATGCCATCCATCCCGGCTACGGCTTCCTGTCGGAAAACGCGCGCTTCGCGGAGATCCTAGCCGACCATAATATCGGGTTCATCGGCCCCAAGGCCGAGCATATCCGCATTATGGGCGACAAGATCGAAGCCAAGCGCACGGCCAAGCGCTTGGGCATCCCCTGCGTCCCCGGTTCCGAGGGCGGCATCACCGACGACGACGAGGCCATGAAGGTCGCACGCGAGATCGGTTACCCGGTTCTCGTCAAGGCGGCGTCCGGCGGCGGCGGACGCGGCATGAAGGTCGCGCGCACGGAGGAGGATCTCTCCAACGCGCTCTCGACTGCTCGCACCGAGGCCAAGGCGGCCTTTGGCGACGACGCCGTCTATCTCGAGAAATATCTCGAAAAGCCGCGCCACATCGAAATCCAGATTCTCGGCGACGGCCAGGGCCGCGCGATCCATCTCGGCGAACGCGACTGCTCGTTGCAGCGCCGCCACCAGAAGGTTCTGGAGGAAAGCCCCTCGCCGGCGCTGAATGACACGCAGCGCGCCGAAATCGGCGAGATCTGCGCGGTTGCCATGCGCGAGCTGAAGTACTCTGGCGCGGGCACGATCGAATTTCTCTATGAAGAGGGAAATTTCTACTTCATCGAGATGAACACGCGCATCCAGGTCGAGCATCCGGTTACGGAGATGGTTACCGGGATCGACCTCGTGAATGAGCAGATCCGCATCGCCGCTGGATCGCCGCTCAGCATCACACAGGAAGAGGTGCGCTTCGAGGGCCATGCCATCGAATGCCGCGTCAATGCCGAGCACCCCGCGACGTTCCGACCCTCGCCCGGCAAGATCGCCTATTATCATCCGCCCGGCGGATTGGGTGTGCGCGTGGATTCCGCAGTTTATCAAGGCTATACGATTCCGCCGAACTACGACTCACTGGTCGGCAAACTGATCGTCCACGGACGCACGCGGACGGAAGCCCTGATGCGTCTGCGCCGCACGCTCGACGAGTTCATCATCGACGGAATCGAGACGACGATCCCGCTGTTCAGGACCCTGGTTCGCAATGCCGATATCCAGAACGGCACCTATGACATCCATTGGCTCGAGAAGTTCCTGGCCACCGGCGGCATGGATCCGGCGGAGTAACTAGTTTCATTCATTCTAATTCTTCATCCTACTCTTGGATTCCATCTTGTACTGCCGGCGGACTTGGAGTTACTTCAAATCCGCCGGTTTAGGCGACGTATGGAGTTTTTCATCATGTTTATTTTCACGCGAAAAGCGCTTACATTGGCTCTTGGCGCAGCGGCACTCAGCATTGCAGCCTCGGCGCCTGCGAGCGCGACCTATGATTATCATCGCCAGATGAGCTATCAGACTGCGATCTATAATACGCCTGAGCTGCGCACTTATGGGCACGGCCAGTAATACGTCTCCGGCTATGACACGGGCTATCAGGTCGCCGGCAACAACGACGGCTATAGGTATGGCCGTGGT
>JAQGKN010000096.1 GCA_028290085.1 Hyphomicrobiales bacterium | reverse complement strand
GTCGCGCCCGTGCTCGCCGCCCGCGCGGACGCATAACATCTGATGGCTGGCCATGATGAAGAGGTGACCGACACCCAGCATCAACGTGAAGGCCAGAAGGAGGTACGGCGTGCCGGGCCAGATGTAGAAGCCGATCGCAGGGAAGGCGATGCAGGCCGATCCAATCCACGCCGCTCGGGCATCGTTTCCGCGATCGATGAAACGGCCAACGGTCACGGCGAGGAAGACCGGTAGAAGGGCGAATGTGCCCGAAATCACACCGAGCCATACGACCGGCAAATCGAGCTCCAAGACGCGATAGGACGTCGTGACCCGAATCATGGCGACGATGAGCTGCATGCAAAACGAATGGAACAGCAGCGGAATGAGAACCGAACGGTCGATGTGCTTGCCTGTCGGCTTCGCGCTCCTCAGCTTCTGAAACATGTTGGTGATATCCGCCCCTGAGTGCCCATGCGGGCTTATTTCGTTGCCGTGATTTTTGCCTTTGCCGGTCGGCAATGTCGAGGCTTATCGATGGGCTACTTGCCGATCAGGGTCCAGCGTGCTGGTCGCAGTCTGCGGCATGAAGGCGGTCATGCTCGTCACCCCGGTCACGACAGGAGGCGGGGTGTCGCGCTGTTCCAGCCTTCCAGCGGGAAAGGGTTTCTTTAGATATCACAATTAGTTAATTGGGGAGGCTCCGAGGTGTCGCGACTTGATCCAGCTCTCGCGGGGCAACGAACCCATGCAGGCCGAGCGCGTACGAAGCCGTCGCGTCCGACGGCCCCATCCCGGAAAAAACGGCATGAGCCTTAGATGAACACAGGTGTTGAGGCAACACTCGAAATCATCCGGCAGAGGTTCGGAGCGTCCGCTGCCGCGGTCTTTTTCGAAGGCCGAAAGTCTTTGTGGTGTGGCGACGCCGATATCGTAGCGATGTCTTCGATCGGCTTTTGTGCCACGTTGCTCGAACGGACGGTCGCATCACAAACGGATTGTGTCGCTGCTAAGCCGCTGCACGTATTTTTGGATGCTGAACCCCTGCAAGATACTTGTGGGCGTTCTGTTCGTTACTTTGTCGGACAGTCTCTTCCTGGGCCGCAAGAGGGGCTTCGAGCAGCGCTCGGCCTGTTTGGCACCAGTCCCGTGGCTGTCTCACTTGATGACGCCCGGCTTCTAGCCGATTTCGCGACGGTTCTCGCTGCGCTGGTCCAGTCGCGCCTTGAATCGGCGGCACAGGCGATGCTTATTCGTGAGCAGGAGGCCTCGCTGGCACATAGCAGGAAGGTGTTCGAACGTTCCTCTGCAGCAGCAAAAATCGGCGTCTGGGAATGCACGCTCGACGGCGAAAATCTGCAGTGGACGGACGGCGTCTACGACATGTTCGAGATACCGCGCGGAGCCGAAATTTGCCGAAAGGACATTCTTCTCCATTACGCCCCGGACTCCCGCAATGAATTGGACGAACGGCGCAGTGCCGCGATCCTTGAGCGCAGTGGTTTTACGCTGGACGCGCAGATCGACACGGCGAAAGGAAACCGCCGCTGGATAAGGATTACGGCGACAGTCGAGTGTGAAGGCGGGGCGCCCGTCCGGATTTTCGGCATGAAGCAGGACATCACCGAGGAGCGATCGCTTTCGGAGCGTACGCGATACCTGGCGGAATTCGATGTCTTGACCGGTCTCGCCAATCGCAGCTCCTTTCAAGCCAGATTAGCTGATGTGCCAAACAGAAGCGCGGGCGAGGCCGTCGGCCTCCTCCTCGTGGACCTCGATGGCTTCAAGCACATCAACGATACGTTCGGCCATGCGCTCGGGGATCTTTGCCTTAAAGAGATTGCCGTTCGCCTGCTGAGCGTCTGCCCCCGTGCCGATCTTGTTGCCCGCATCGGCGGCGATGAATTCGCGATCCTGATGACCTCGTCCTGCAACGACAGAGAAATCGAGAATCTGGCGGCTAAAATCGTCGATGCTGTCAGGCGCCCGGTCTATTGGCGCGATCATTCTTTCCAACTGGGTGCGTCGATCGGTATCGCGATCAGGGCTGAAGATGAACGCGAGAACTGCTCAGGTCTTTTCATCAATGCGGATATGGCTTTGTATGCTGCGAAGGCTTCCGGGAAAAGCACCTTC
Organism: Hyphomicrobiales bacterium; assembly: GCA_028290085.1. Lineage (GTDB taxonomy): Bacteria > Pseudomonadota > Alphaproteobacteria > Rhizobiales > Beijerinckiaceae > Terripilifer. The sequence continues at coordinate 674 of JAQGKN010000096.1, read as the reverse complement.
CGGTTTTTTGAGCCCAGTATGAAAAACAAAGCCGACAGGCGCCTCACGACGGTAACAAACCTCACCAACGCCCTGACCCAAAATGAACTCAGTCTTTATTATCAGCCGAAAATCCGCTTGGCAGATGCGCGGCTCGACGGCTTTGAAGCGCTCATGCGGTGGCATACGCCCGACGGGGAACTTGCGACTGCAGGCGCGTTCGCCGCTGCATTCGATGATCCTGAATTGTCACGTAGACTTGGAAGATGGGTGATTTCCGAGGCGCTCGCGCAAGCCGCCGCCTGGAGCAAGGCGGGACTGGACTTCGGGCATGTCGCGATCAACATCAGTTCATCGCAACTGCAGGATCAGAATTTCGCAGAACGGCTTATCGAGAAAATCGCGCAGCATGATCTTCGTCACGACATGATCGAAGTCGAGATCACGGAGGGCGTTTTTCTTGCCGACGAGATGGGCCCCGCCTACAACCAATTGCAGCGCATGCGGTCGAAGGGCATTCGCATTGCAGTCGATGACTTTGGAACCGGATACGCGTCGCTCGTGCACCTGCGCAGCTATCCCGTCGATACGATCAAGATCGACAGGTCGTTCGTGCAGCATTTTCTTACTTCGGAAGCCGATGCTGCCATTCTCGAGTCCATCCTGAGTCTGGGCCTGCGGCTCGGAAAAAAGGT
>JAQGKN010000045.1 GCA_028290085.1 Hyphomicrobiales bacterium | reverse complement strand
GGCGTCCTCACATGCGGGCGCGCGCATCCTCGATCAGTTCCCACACGCGGGACGGCGAAAGCGGCAGAATCTTGGGCTGCACACCAAACGACGAAAGCGCATTGGCAACCGCATTGGCGACAACGCCGCCAACCGGAATAATACCGCCCTCGCCCGCGCCCTTTGCACCGAGCGGATTGGTCGGCGACGGATACGATTCCATCGAGACGCAACGAACAACCGGATAATCGGTGGCGAGCGGGATCAGATAATCCGCGAGCGACCCGACGAGCAACTGCCCCTCGTCGTTGTAAACGAGCTCTTCGGAGAAGACAGAGCCGAAGCCCTGCACCGCCGCGCCCATCACCTGGCCATGCAAAGTCATGGAATTGATGATGCGGCCAACGTCGTCGACCACGACATAATCCACGACCTCGACATGGCCTGTTCCAGCATCCACCGCCACATGCGCCATGGCCGCACCATAGGTGTAGGTCGGCGTCGAATTCTTGAAGCTGCCGTCGACTTCGAGATTGTCGGACGCCACTTCCGCCAGCGGTACCGAACGACCGTCGGGCGCCTTGGCGACACCTTCTGCAATCATCAGCACATCGGGCGCAACATCGAGCCTGCGGGCCGCTGCGGCGCGGAAGAGTGCGAGCAGTTTCTTCGAGGCATCCAGCACCGCCGAGCCGCCCATCACCGTCGCGCGCGAGCCGTAGGAGCCCCAGCCCATCTTCAGATAGGTGGTCGAGCCGTGGAACACACGAATGCGCTCCATCGGGATCTCCAGCGAATCCGCCGCGATCTGCGACAGGATGGTTTCGAGCCCCTGCCCGATGGCCGACGAGCCCGCGTAAAGCGACACGCTGCCATCGGCTTCAAGCTGCATCCGCACATTTTCCTGCGGGCCCGAAGCCCCGCCCTCGATGAAGCAGCCGATCGCCAGGCCCTGATAACGGCCATCGACGAGCTTGCCCTGCAAATGCGCTTTGTCTGCCCAGTTCGATTCCTTTACGCAGGTCTCGAAGGTGACACGATGATCGCCACTGTCGCACGACGTATCGGCGCGCCCGTCGCTCGGCAGCACGGTCGCGAGCGGATAAGGCATCTCTTCGTGCGTCAGCAGATTACGGCGACGGATTTCAAGGCGGTCGATGCCGAGCGCACCCGCCGCCTGATCCATGAGACGTTCGATGAAGAAGCAACCCTCGTAGCGGCCAGGACCGCGATAGGTGCCCGCCGGCGTCTTGTTGCTGACGCAGGCATGCGCCTTGATTGCAATCGCAGGGATTCGATAGGGGCCGGACATGAACTGCGCGGCATTACGCACCGGCGTCATGCCGTTGGGCCGAACATAGGCGCCGATGTTGATGTAGAGATCGCCGCGCATACCAACCAGCGTGCCGTCCTTGCGGAATGCCAGCTCGACATCGCAGGACGCTTCGCGCGAATGGCCGATGGCCATCAGATGCTCGCGCCGATCCTCGATCCACTTGATGGCATGCCCGAACTTACGCGCGGCCAGAGCCACGAGATAATCTTCCGGGTAGAACTCACCGCGTGCGCCGAACCCGCCGCCAACATCGAGCTCGATGTAATCCACCGCCTCGTCGGGCAGCTTCATCATGTTCGCCATGGTGGTACGATTAAAGAACGGGAGCTTCGCCGCACCCGAAATTTTCAAGCGCCCGAGCTTGGCGTCCCATTCAGCCAGCAAGCCGCGCGTTTCCATTGGCAATGCCGTCTGGCGCTGCGTGCTGAACTGATCGCGGATGACATAATCGGCAGTCGCAAAGGCGGCGTCGATATCGCCCTTGTCGGCATTGAAGACCGAGGGAACGTTGGTTCCGGTCGCCTCGAACAGGAGAACCTTGTCCGCCATGGCCGTCTCACGGTCCACAACAGCGGGCAGCGCGTCGATGACGACGACAATGCCCTGCAACGCGTCTTCCGCCAGCTCGGGCGTATCCGCGAGCACAACGGCGAGAGGCTCGCCGAAATAGCGCACCTTGCCGCGCGCAATCACCGGCTGCGCGTAAGGACCGATTGTCGGGTTGGGACGGCGGAAGGGGATCGTGGGAATCTCACCCTCGATATCGTCGGCGGTCAGCACGGCATGCACGCCTGGCATGGCGAGCGCAGCCGAGAAATCGATGGAGCGGATATGCCCATGCGCGATGGAGCTGCGCAAGAAAGCCGCGTGCCACTGACCCTCGGCCGAGATGTCGTCGAGATATTGCCCCTCGCCGCGCAGGAAACGATAATCCTCGACGCGTTCGACATGGCCGCCGATATAGGTGTTCTGCGTATGCGTCGTCTTCATGACTTGTCGCTCCGGCCCTGCTGGTAGGACGCGCGCGCGTCCATCGCCGCTTCGATGATCGTGATGTACCCGGTGCAACGGCAGAGATTGCCGGAGATCACGTCGCGAATGCGCTCTTCGCTCGCATCCGGCTCTTCGCTCAGCAACGCATGCAGGGTCGTCAACATGCCCGGCGTGCAGAAGCCGCACTGCAAGGCGTGATGAGTCTTGAACGCGGTCTGCAAAGGCGTCAGCCCTTCAGCCTGCGACAGGCCTTCCACGGTGGTCACGGACGCGCCCTGCGCCTGCACGGCGAGCATGAGGCAGGACCGCACGGCGTCGCCATTGACGATCACGGTGCAAGCTCCGCACACACCATGCTCGCAGCCGACATGCGTGCCGGTGAGCTTGAGTTCATGGCGGAGGCAATCGGCGAGTGTCATGCGCGGCGTGACATCGACGGCAACTGCCTTGCCGTTGACTTCGAATGTGATGGACATGTCAGTTCACCTTACGGTGGGAAGCGTCTTCGAGCGCGCGGCTCAACAAGGTGCCGACGAGCGACTTGCGATAGCGCGCGCTGGCGTGAATATCACCGGCGGGGTCAACCTCGGCAGATGCGGCAGCGGCCGCAGCGGCGATGGCTACCGCATCGACGGATTGACCCGTGAGCGTGGCCTCGGCCCGCGTGAGCAGCAGAGGCGTATCGCCCATCGAGATCGCGCCGATGCGCACATTGCAGGCCTTGCCCTGTGGATCTTCATCGTAGCTGAGCGCCACACCGCACAGTGCGAAATCCCCGCGGCGGCGAGAGAACTCCTGGAAGCCCCAGCGGCGCGTCGCGGGCCACACCGCGAAATGAACTGATACGATGATTTCGTCGGAGGCGAGCGACGTCATCAGCGGTCCGGTGAAAAGATCGGCAGCAGCGATCATGCGCGTGCCCTGCGACCCCACGACCTCGATCTGCGCATCGCAAGTGAGCGCGATGGTCGGCATTTCGGCGGCGGGATCGGCATGCGCAAGACTGCCGCCAACAGTACCGCGATTGCGGATCTGGTAATGCGCGACGTGGTCGATAGCGGCGGGAAGCAACGGAAACGCCTCGTGCAAGCGCGCGTCGTCGAGAAGATCGCGCCAGCGCACCATGGCGCCGATGCGCACGCCCTTCTCGGAAACGTCGATCTTGTTGAGATGGGGAATGTTGCGCAAGTCGACCAGCATGCTCGGCTCAGCGAGCCGGAAGGCCATGATCGGCAGGAAGCTCTGGCCGCCAGCGATTGGACGCGCCTGCCCATCGGCTCCAGCAAGAAGCGCAACCGCTTCCGCGAGACTGGCCGGCGCCTGATATTCGAAGTTAGGAAGTTTCATGAGGTTTTCACATCTTCGGATGGACGGAAATGGCAGGAGGTCGCCGGACGCAGAGCGCCCGGCGCTTCGTCTCACACGCGGAAGACATGCCCGCGCTTATGACCCTGCGACACGTCGAGGACCAATTCATCGAGCGGGATCTGGCGGCCGATGAGACCTTGTTCGTGCGAGAAGCGCACCAGCATTTCCAGCTGTTTCGTGTTCTTCTCGGTCAGGCCGTTCTCCCAGGGGTCCGACCCCATGATCTCTTCCTGCTCTTCCCATGCTTCGCGATACCAAGCGAGCGGCGCAACGCGCGGGTTTTCCATGCGCTTCATGCCGAGGTCCTTCGCCTTGTTGAAGGCATGGAACAGATTGATCGGCACCCACGGATATTTCTCGACGATCTCGCGCTTGATACCCATCGTATGCATGATCGGGAAAATCTGCGTGCGCTTGTAGAAAGCAATTTCCTCTTCCTTGTAATTGGGAAAGAGGCGCCCTACGCGCGGATCTTTGTCAATCAGCGGCTGGATGAGATCGGGATGGATCAGCGCATCCAGCTCACCCTCGGCGAGCATTTTCTCGACCGACTGGTCGTCGCGCACACGCGACAGCTTGAGGCCCTCGGGCGGCGTGAACTCAATGCTTTCCTGCAGTTCGGTGAACCATTCGATCGATTTGAAGGGCACGCCATATTCATGCTCGAGCAAGCCGCGCAGCCACAAAATGGCGCTCGACTGATATTGCTTGAGGCCGACCCGCTTGCCGATCAGATCCTTCGGGCTCTTGATACCCTTCGTTGTGTTGATGAAGATGAAGCCGTGCCGGAACCGGCGGTGCAGAAACACCGGGATCGATTCGAACGCAAAGCCCTTGTCCTTCGACGCGATATAGGACGAGCAGGAAACCTCTGCGACGTCGAAATCCTGATTGCGCAGGAAGCGCCAATGGCGCGTCGTCGAATCCATTTCGGTGAGCACGTTGAGTTCGATGCCGTCGGGCTTGACGGTCCCGTCCTTCAACGCCCGCGTGATCTCGTAGTCTCCGACGGCCAGCGTCAGCTTCAATTTTCCACTCATTCCCGATGTCTCCCTCCGCACTTATGCGCTTGTGTTGTTATGGTCAGCCCGCACCCAGGCGGCGTACATTCTTTGCCGGTGGATCCACGGCAGCAAGCAGGTCGCGCAGGTAAGCGCTGGCAGCACTGCCCTTGAGTGCCGACCCCCACATTTCGTTCACGGACTTTTCGTGCAGCGCGAGCGCTTCCGGTGCCGAAGTGATCATCGCCACGCCGACGCGAACATTGGGATGTTCGCCCAGACGGAATGGGCTGATCGAAAGAATCTTGCGGTCCGGCTGCCGAAAAATCTGAAAGCCCATATGCGGCAACGTGTCAGTGACGAGGCCGATCTGCACGCCGATAGGATCTTCCGCAACGAGCTTGGCGAAATATTCAACCTCGGCTCGCGCGAGCGCACGCCGCCGCTGATATTCTTCTTCGGGCACGAGCGCCTTGCCGGTAAAGCCGTTACGCAGCAGCCGCTCAATTTCCAGCGCCGACATAAGGTTGACGATTGCAGGCTTGCGCTTGCGATACGTCTCCTTGCGTTCATGCAGGATCTCCAGAATTTTCTGCACATCGGCGAGCGCACGATCCCGGTTGGGAAGGTCCGTTGCAATGCTCTCCTTCAGCATTTCCTCGAGGATGCTTTCAAAGCGATCGGAAGCAAGCAGGAACGAGATCGGACCGGCGAGTACGATGATATGCTCGGCCGTCTGCTCGATCTGCCGCATCCGCTCGAAATAGCTTACAGCAGACGAGATATATTCGATGCCGACGCCGAGAAGCGTGGGGATCGATACATCCAGCAATTCCGCGAGCCGCTCGATCGTCTCGATTTTGGCGAGTTCGCCTTTTTCGAAGCGGTACAAAGCCGTGCGCGAAATACCAATGCTGCGCGCAACTTCGTCCGCGCTCAGACCAGAGCCGAGCCGGAACGCTTTTAGCCTCTGGCCGATTTCATCGTATCGAAATGCCATGTTCCGCTCCTCCGGTCATCCCCGCGAACGGGGTGCGAATATCAGTCTTTGGGCAAAAGCACCAAACGTCCTGTCGTCTTGCGCTCTTCGATCATTTTCAAGCCCACCTTGAAATCTGCAAGGGGCAACGTGCGATGCGGAAGCGGCCTGAGCGCCCCTGACTCGAAAAAACCAAAGACTTCCCGGTAGCATTCGGCCACCTGGTCAGGCCGACGCTTGCGATAATCACTCACTTGCAAGCCACTCACCTCGATGTTCTTGACGAGAAGATAATTGACCTTGAGCGTCGGAATACGCCCAGCCGCGAAGCCGATCACGACGAGACGCCCGCGCCAGGCGAGCGCGCGAATGGCGGCATCGAAAATATCGCCCCCGAGCATGTCGAGAACCACATCGGCGCCGCGTCCATCCGTCACCGCATGCACCTGAGCGCGCAGGCTCTCGCGCAGATCGGGCGCGGAGAGATCAATTACCGCATCCGCTCCCGCCTCACGCGCGATCCCCTCTTTCGCAAGCGAAGATATCCCAGCCAGCACGCGTGCGCCCATAGCCTTGGCGAGTTGCACGGATGCGAGGCCGACCCCGCCCGTAGCACCCAGCACCAGCACGGTCTCACCCGGCTGAATGCGCGCACGATCGCGCAAAGCAAACCAAGATGTGTCGAACACCAGGGACGCCGCACCCGCATCGGCGAAAGAGAGGGCGTCGGGCAGTCGATAGCATTGGCTCCCATCGACCGCGATCTTCTCGGCATAGCCGCCCGATTCCGCCATGGCGAGCACGCGGTCGCCGACAGAAAGCGCTGTTACACCGGCCCCAAGCGCACATACGACACCTGCGGGGCCCTTGCCCGGCGTGAATGGCAGTGGCGGCAGGAACTGATATTTGCCACCTATCACAAGTAGGTCGACAAAGTTCAGTGGCACCGCGTGAACGTCGAGCAGCACCTGCCCCGGCCCTGCCACGGGATCGGCAACCTCGGCGAGGTCAGCCAGTTCGTAGGAACCGAACTCCCGCACTTGCACTGCGCGCATTACATTCTCCTCTGCAAACGCAGGCGCATCAGGCCTTCGCCTTGAAGCGAACGGGATTGGGCACGAGCCTGCCCTCTGTCACCGCTGTGACGAGATCGCGCTTGAGAATTTTGCCACTCGGCGTCAGCGGAATCTGATCGAGCGACATGAAAAACTCCGGCATATCGAATTTCGAAAGGCCCACAGCGTCGAGATGATCCAGCATTTGCTCGGCCGAAATTACCTGCCCCGCGCGCGGCATGATGGCGAGACACACCTTCTCGCCCAAACGCTCGTCGGCGACTGGAAGAACGGCCGCGCGCTCGACGCCCGGATAGCGCATCACAAGCGACTCGATGCGCGCCGGGTAAATGTTGTGACCACCGCGAATGATGACGTCTTTCTTGCGGCCGGTGATGCGCAGATAGCCACGCTCGTCCATCCAGCCGAGATCGCCCGTCATGAACCAGCCGTCGCTATTGAAGGATGTTTCCGTGGCGAATTGATCGTCGAAATAGCCGAGCATGAGGCTCGCGCCCCGTCCGCCGATCTGACCTATCTCGCCAGGCGCCAATTCCT
>JAQGKN010000450.1 GCA_028290085.1 Hyphomicrobiales bacterium | reverse complement strand
GCTTCGGGCCCTTCATTCTGTGTGCAGGCGATCAGATCGGGAATATCGCAGGGCCGGTTAATGCCCTTATCCCCGCGCGACCGGCTGTATTGCGGAGAGTTTCATGCGTCTCATTTCCTTGAATGTTGTTTTTATCGCCGGACTGGCCAGTGTGCCGTCCTTGGCTCTCGCTGCAGGCGCAGAGCCGATCGTCCTGCGTGGCGTCTACGCCGACGATGGCCGCCAGAGGGTCGCGTCTGCGCCAAATCTCGGCGGCGGCTTTATCGAGATGCTCGTACGCGGCACATCCGACCCCATGCGGGGCACGCGCTACAACCAGCCGGAAGCCATGCCGATGGCGCCGGCAGCACCGCGATATGTGCCCGCGCAACAAGCCTCTTTTGCCCCGCCGCCCGTCGCGGTGCGGCGCACGATTGATCCGATGTTTGCACGGCAGGAAGTCACCTACACCGGCTCGCAGAAAGCCGGCGCCATTGTCGTCGATACTCCAAGCAAGTTTCTCTATCTGGTGCTCGGTAACGGGCGGGCGATGCGCTACGGCATCGGCGTCGGACGTCCTGGGTTTGAATGGGCGGGCGTGAAAACGATTACCCGCAAGGCGGAATGGCCGGACTGGCGGCCGCCGTCCGACATGCTGAAGCGCCGTCCCGACCTGCCGAAGTTCATGGCTGGCGGACCGGAAAATCCGCTAGGGGCGCGTGCGCTCTATCTCGGTTCGACCATGTATCGCATCCACGGCACGAACGAGCCGCATACGATCGGCCAGAACGTGTCGTCAGGCTGTATTCGCATGATGAACGAGGATGTGACCGATCTCTACACCCGCGTGAAAGTGGGGACGCAGGTCACCGTGATCTGAAAAATAATGCGAGGTCACTGCCCCGCGAAATGAAGCCGCCCCCGCCCCCCGGGCGGCTTCTTTCTTTGTCGGGACCACGCGAGATCAGGCGTCGTAGGAGTCGTCGCTGCCTTGATCGCTGTCGTTGGACCAGTCGGCGGCGTCGGCTTCCTGATCGTCGAGCTTGTCCTGTTCGGCCTGACTGCGGTCGAAGACATTGCCCGTGATGGCGCTGTCGTCATGTGAGGCCGGCGTGGCCGCGTTGGTGCCTTGCTGCGAATCGCCGCCGAGCCCGGAGGCAATTCCGTGCGCGTTGCCATGACCAGAGAAGAGGCCCTGCAACGAGTTGGCGAGCATCACGCCACCCGCGACTCCTGCCGCAGTGCCAAGGGCACCTTTCAGGAAGCCGCCGCCCTGCCCCATAGCCTGCGGCGCACCGCCCTGGCCGGACCACGGGCCGCCCTGATAATTGCCCTGTTGCGGAGGCGCATCGTAGCCGCGTGCCATTCCCGCCTGAGGCACGGAACTCCGCTGATTTCCCCACGGGCCGCCCGGCGGCGGTTCGGGCGCGCGCTGCGGTGCGCTACCGCCGAAGATCGAGCCAAGCCCACCCAAGAATGAGCCGCCACCGGCGGGTTCAGCGCGCGCCTGCTGGGCCTCGTGTTCCAATGTTTCGATGCGTGCAGCAGCGGCTTTCAGCGCCTCTTCCTGCACGAGAACGGCCTGCGCGAGCAGATAGGGCGCGTAGGGCTGGGCGCGCACGGCATCGGAAATAAGGGCCTCCGCCTCGTGGTCGCGCGGATTGGCGGCGGCATCGCGAATACGATCGAAGAGATCGGTGAGCAATTTCCGTTCGTCGGGGGTCATCATCTGAGGATCCTCTCCTGCGCAACGCGGCCTCGCCCGAATATCTTCGGCAGGCGCGCGGGCCCTCATATGGGGAGGCAGGATGGCGGCGTGAAGACGCGCTGCTGATTGTATTAAGAGTCAGGCACGAAAAAGGGCCCCTGCTTTCGCAGAGGCCCTGATTTCGGATCTAACCTGATCAGAAGTGTCTGGCCGAGGTCAGATTGTTCTTACTTGATGTCCTTGGACGTCAGGTCGAACGAGAGCGAAGCGATGAAAGCCGCGCCGCACCAGTTGGACCGGCCGGTGCCGTTGGAGATGCCGCGCGGATCGGTGGTGATCGCGAAGCACTGGCTCTTGTTCAGGTTGGTGTCGTGGTAGCGCAGGTCGAGGGTGGCGAACTTGTAGCTGTAGGAGAGACCAGCGTTCCAGTAGTTGTAGTCGGGATAGTTGAAGTTCCCGAGGAACGCGTTGCTGGTGCCGAGCCAGTAACGACCGAACTCACCCGAAACTGCGAAGTTCGCAGGCAGCGTCACCTTGCCGGTCAAAGACGCGTAGGTTCCGCTTGCACCGGACTGGAGGTAGTTGGGCGACCAGAAGAGGTTGGCGCCGACAGTGAACATGTCGTTGATCGTGTAGGCGGCCTTGCCGTACAGCTCAAAGAAATCGGTATTCGAGACCGTTGCGTAACCGAGGGGATTGGCCGGATTGATGAACGCGCCGCCGAAGCCGTTACCAACGAGAATGGCCTGCTCCTTCGGGTAAATGTAGCCGATGGCGCCGAAGTCGAGTGCGAGGTTGCCGAACGTCGGGCGGACACCGCCGTACACGTCGAGTTCCATCGTGGGCTTGGTGGGGAGCTTCACGCTCGAACCGGCGAGGCCGGCGTAGCCCTGAACGGTATCGGTGAAGTTGTAACGCAGCTCGCCGTAGCCGGACACGCCAGCGCCGCGATCGGACTGCGAGATGCCGCGGAAGTTATAGTCGGACTTGAGCGAAGCGCCGATGGCGTAGTCCCAGGGGCTCACGTAAGCCGGAGCGGCCGGAGCGGCCTTCATTGCGCCGAGATCGGCGGCCTGGGCAGTGGCGCCGAGAGCCGTCAGCGCGAAGAGGGAAGAAACAATCTTTTTCATCAATGGGCTCCGTAGGCACCGAATGGACATGACTCAAATTGCGTCGCTGCCCCCAAATGGACAAGGTTAAGTCCTGGGCACCTGCGTATTTTTTAGGCAAAAACAGTCCCGTACACAATGGTACCGCCGAGCCGTGTTAAAAAGGTCACAAATAGAGAGGCAACTATGTGGCCTCTCGGGCTGTTGACGCACGCAACCGCACACAGGAGGCGCAATATCATGGCCATGGACCCGATCGACGGCGCCATCACAATCGAAAGCGCGAATCAGGAGGTCAGCGATGCCCTGCGTCAGCATGGGCGAGACGAGATCCTGAAAATGTCGGACAAATATTTCGGGCACCTTGTCAGCGCGTCCGCCCACTTCAATACCGAGGGCATTCAAAGCCGCTGCAGCGTCACAGTGCAGATGGGCGGACTACCCCGCATGAGCGCCGATGCAAGCGACAAAGACATGAAGCTCGCCTTCAACCATGCGCTCGACAAAGTCGCCACGCAATTGCGGCGGACCAAGCGTGAACTGCGCGAGGACAAGCCTGCGCGCGTCGAAAAGGGCCTGTAGCCCGATGGCAGCAGGATGCTCTGAAGCAGGCCTTTGCCGGCGTCACTCCTCCGAAGGGGGGCGCCGGCGAAAGAATTCTTCGAGATCTGCGCTGTCTGGCAGCTCGGCGAGCCAGAGCAACAGGGAGCCTGAGGCCCCCGCTGCTTCGATCATTCGCAAAAACGTCTCGAAGTCGAGCGTCCGTCCTTCAGTCAGAAGAACGGGTTCCTGCAGCGTGCGCCAGAGTTCGGCGATCGGCTCGGGCAAAGCGGGTTCCCGCTGATCGGCCTCTTCCATCCAGGCCTCCAACGCGGCGACCGCGCTCGCGATGCTTTCGATCATCGCCTGCTCAGCCCATTCCACCCGGGCGGGCGAAGCGGGGCTGCGCCGCGGCGACGTCGGCTTGGACACGGCTGTGCGAATCGCTACCTTGCGGGCTACCGGCGTCTTGGCGGTTTCACGGCTGGCGGTACGGGCATGCGTCGGGGTCCGCAGCGGCTTACGCGCAGAGGCCGGTGCCTTCGATGCTGCGGATTTGGATGCTGGTGCCTTGGGAGCGAGCTTCGCCGCAGCCTTTCGGGCGGCGGACTTTTTTTCGCTCGCCTTCCGCGCGCCCGTTTTGGTTTCGGTCCGGCTCTTCGCAATGGCCTTTCCACCGACGCGCTTCTTTGCGACGGCTTTTTGAGTCGCAGGCTTTTTGGCGGCGATCTCTTTTACGGCCGGTGCCTTCGAGGCCGTCTTCCGGGCTGCGGCTTTCTTTGCCGCGTCGTCTTTGGCGACAGCCTTTTTCGTGACAGCCCGCGTCTTGCTGGCCGCTTTCTTGGCGTCGCTCTTTCTGAAGACCGTCTTTTTAGGGGGCCTCTTTGACGGCTTGCCTGTCGTTTTACGGCTTCCCGCCATGAACGCCTCCCGTTACTGCGCTGCGGCCAGAAGCGCAGGTTCTTCGACAAAGCCGCTCCGCGCAAGCGCTTCCGGCAAGGGGCCGCCGCTTGCCCAGTCGAGCAACTCGACCGTATGTACGACAGGAATAGCCGAGCCGCCAGACAGTTGCGTAATGCAGCCGATATTTCCCGTGGCGACGAGCGCGGGTTTGGTGCGTGCGATGTTGGCCAGCTTGCGCGCCTTCAGCTGCGAGGCGATCTCGGGCTGCATCATATTATAGGTGCCCGCCGAGCCACAGCAGATATGCCCTTCGGGTACATCCTTCACAACAAAACCGGCGTCGCGCAGCAGGCGCTTGGGCTCGTCAAGAATCTGCTGGCCGTGCTGCATCGAGCAGGCCGAGTGATAGGCGATGGTCTGCCCGGTGCGGCGCATCGGCCTGATGGCATCGAGACCGGCGAGATATTCCGTGATGTCTTTCGTCAGCGCGGTGACACGGCGGGCCTTGTCGGCATAGGCGGCATCGTCGCGCAACATGAAGGCATAGTCCTTCACCGTCGTGCCGCAGCCCGACGCTGTGATGATAATGGCGTCGAGGCCGGGACCGTCGATCTCGGCAATCCAGGCATCGATGTTGCGCCGTGCGAAATCGAGCGCATCCGATTCCCGGCCCATGTGATGGACGAGTGCGCCGCAGCAGCCCTCCCCCTTGGGCGTGGCTACTTCGATACCGTTGCGCGCGAGCAGGCGGCGCGTGGCATCGTTGATCGAGGGCTTCAGCACCGGCTGGGCGCAGCCCTCCAGAATGGCAACGCGTCCGCGCCGTTCGCCTTCGAGCCTTACGGTTTCGGGTATGTGCCTTGCCGGAAAATGCGCGGGCGCCAGATCGACCATTGCGGCAAGTTTCGCACCTATGCCCGGAAGCCCTGCCAGAAGAGGCCGGAAAGGCTTCATCGCCAGCGCACCCGCGAGCGCGAGGCGGAAGCGGTTGGGATAGGGCAGCACGAGCGCCAGCACACCGCGCAACATGCGATCCGCAAGCGGGCGCTTGTAGGTATTTTCGATATAGGCGCGCGCGTGATCGACGAGATGCATGTAGTGCACGCCCGAGGGGCATGTCGTCATGCAGGAGAGGCAGGACAGGCAGCGATCGACGTGCTTCACGACCTCTTCGGTCGCAGGCCTCCCGTTCTCCAGCATGTCCTTGATGAGGTAGATGCGCCCGCGCGGCGAATCCAGCTCGTCGCCGAGCAGCAGATAAGTGGGACAGGTCGCGGTGCAAAAGCCGCAGTGAACGCAGGAGCGCAGGATCTTTTCAGATTCACGCATATGCGGGTCGGCGAGCTGCGTGATCGAGAAATTGGTCTGCATGGCTCACACACCCGCATACATGCGGCCCGGATTGAGAAGGCCGTCAGGATCGAAGCTCGCCTTGATACCGGCGGTGATTTTCATCAGCGGCGCACCGAGCGGCGCGAAAACATCGACGCGCGTGCGCACATCGTCGGGCGCGCGCATCAGCGTCGCGTAGCCGCCTGCCTGCGCGACCGCGTGGCGCACGACGCTGGCCCCGGCATCGTCGGCAGGCATGACGGCGAGCCAGACGAGTCCGCCGCCCCAGTCGAAGAAATAACGCGCTCCCATGTTGCTCGAAATGTCCGCCATGGCCTGAGCCGCCGTGCGTTGGGGCAGCGACAGCCGCCAGATCGCGGGCGCCTGCGCCTTGGCGAGGGGAGCCACCTGCGCGATGTCGCGCCAGAGCACACGGCTCTCCTGTGCCTCAATGCGGCGCGCCGTGCCGTAGGGCCCGAGCAATTCGATGAGGCGGCCACAACGATAGTCGAGCGAGTCGGGCGTGCGTTCGAGCCGCAGCAATGTCGTGGCCGTCGCGCCGTTCAGGCCCGCGGGCAGATGCGCCGCGCCGCTGACTTCAAAGGGTGAGGAGAGAGCCGCCGACATGGCTTCAACCGCGCCGGCATCATCGAGCCCCTCGATCACGAGGCTTGCCTCGGCGGGCGCCATGGGCACGAGTTTGAAGGTCACCTCGGTGAGCAGGCCCAGCGTGCCATGCGCGCCGCACGACAATTTCACGAGATCGAGGCCGGTGACGTTCTTCATCACGCGGCCACCCGATTTCACGGCCTCGCCGCGCCCGTTGACGAGGCGCACGCCGATCAGATGATCGCGCGCCGCGCCGACCTGGATGCGGCGGGGGCCGGAAATGTTGCAGGCTGCGACCGCGCCGATACTCGGCTCGCCGTGCGAGCCATAGAGCGCGCGGTAATCGGCGGGCTCGAAGGGCAGCATCTGGCCCTTCTCCGCCAAGGTCTCTTCGATCAGCGACAGCGGCGTGCCCGCGCGAGCCGAGACCACCAGTTCGGCGGGCTCATAGAGCGTGATGCCGCTCAGGTGCCGGGTCGACAGCACGGCGTCGGCCGTGACCGGGCGGCCGAAGCCGCGGCGCGTTCCACCGCCTTCAATCGAAAAGCTGCGGCCCGTGGCCCGCGCCTCGCGGATGGTATCGGCGGCCTCCGCTTCGGTTGCCGGTTCGAAGCGGATGAGGTTGTTGGTGGCGCTCACGCTGCGACCCTGCCTTCAAGCGGGAAAACCTTGGCCGGATTGAGCAGCCATTGAGGATCGAACACGGCGCGCACACGCATTTGCTGGTTGAGATCGTCGGGCGTGAACTGATGGTGCATGAGATCGCGTTTTTCGATGCCGACACCATGTTCGCCGGTCAGGCAACCGCCCGCTTCGACACAGAGGCGCAGGATGTCCATGCCCGCCTGCTCGGCCTTCTCGCATTCGGCGGGATCGTTGACGTTGTAGAGGATCAGCGGATGCATGTTGCCGTCGCCCGCGTGGAAAACGTTGGCGACACGCAGGCCATAGCCCGCGCAGATTTCCGCCGTGCGCTTCAGAACATAGCTGAGCTGGCCCGTCGGCACGGTGCCGTCCATGCAGATGTAATCGGCGATGCGGCCCGTGGCGCCGAAAGCGGATTTGCGGCCCTTCCAGATGAGCGCGGTTTCCAGCGCCGAGCGGCTTTCCTTGACGACTTGCACGCCGTGCTGATGAGCGATGTCGACGATGCGCTTCAATTGCACATCCATCTCGGCCACTGAGCCTTCGACCTCGATGATGAGCATCGCGCCGACATCGAGCGGATAGCCCGCTTTGGCAAAGGCTTCGCAGATGGCGATGGCCTCCTTGTCCATGAATTCCATGGCGACCGGGATGATGCCCGCACCCACGATGGCAGCGACGCAGGCACCTGCCGCCTCGCTCGTCTCGAAGCCGAAGAGCACGGGACGCGCCGCCTCTGCCGCGCGCAAGATGCGCACGGTCGCTTCGGTGACGATGCCGAGCTGGCCTTCGGAGCCAATCATCAGACCGAGTAGATCAAGGCCGGGCGAATCGAGCGCCTCGCCGCCGAGTTCGACCACGGTGCAGTCCATCAGCACCAAGCGCAGGCCCAGAATATAATTGGTGGTTACGCCATATTTCAGGCAATGCGCGCCGCCGGAATTCATCGCGATATTGCCGCCGATGGTGCAGGCTAGTTGCGACGAGGGATCGGGTGCGTAAAAATATCCTTCGGCGGAAACGGCTTCCGTGATCGAGAGATTGGTGACGCCCGATTGCACGCGCATGGTGCGACCCGGGAAATTGATGTCGAGGATTTTGTTGAGCTTCGACAGGCCCAGAACGATCGCGTCTTCCTGCGGAATCGCCCCGCCCGACAGCGACGTGCCCGCGCCGCGCGCGACGACAAACACGTTGTGCTCATGACAATAGCGCAGGACGGCGGCGACTTCTTCGGTCGAGCGCGGAAGGGCAACTGCCAGCGGGATGTGACGATAGGCCGTCAGCGCATCGGTCTCGAAGGCGCGGCGCTCGTCGAGTGTGGTGACGAGACATTCAGGCGGAAGCAACGCGCCGAGTCCGGCAACGATTTCGTCTCGACGTTCGAGAATGTCCTGATCTGGAATGGGAAACAGGATCGACATGGCATTTCCCCCGCAATATCGGACGGTCTCCCGCCGTGGTTATGAGTAATTCTACCCCATTTGAGAGGCGGCGAGCACCCCTACCTCCGGCTGTTGGGGCGGCGCCTCAATCCGTATGCGCGCGCCGGATTCGGTGGAGCACCAGCGCGATCACCAATACGGCGACCGGCACGAACAGGGCGGTCGCCACGGTTGGATCGATCGGCAGGTAGCCAACCTCCTTGGCCGCCTTCAGGATATAGCCCGCGAGCCCCACGACGTAATAGCTGATGGCTGCGATGGAGAGGCCCTCGACCGTCTGCTGGAGCCGCAATTGCAGGCGGGCGCGGACATTCATGGAGCGCAGGAGATCTCGGTTCTGACGCTCGATCTCGACGTCGACCCGGGTGCGCAGCAGGTTGGCGGCGCGGGCGAGCTTTTGCGAGAGGTCGCCTTGCCGGTCCTGCAGCATCTGGCAGGTGCGGATGGCCGGGTGCATGCGGCGCGACAGGAAGGCAGCGATGGTGGGCATGGGGCCGATGGGCTCCTCGCCAATGGCGACGAGCCGCTGCTGCACGATGCCGTCATAGGCGCGGCTGGCGCCGAAGCGGAAGGCGGCGCTGGTGGCTTCCGCTTCGGACCTCGCGGCAAGTGCGGTCAGCCTTTCGAGCAGCACATTGTCCGATTCGAGCCCGCCAGCTGCCGCCATGGCATTGCTGATGGCAGCCAGCGTCGCCTCGGCCTCGCCGACCGAGGGCGAAAGGCGCTGCGCTTCGGGCAAGCCGAGCAGAGCCAGAAGGCGATAAGTCTCGATTTCCAGAAGGCGCACCGCGAGCGCTCCCGCCGACGCCGCGTCGAGCCCCCTGTCCAGCACAAGAATGCGCACGAAGCCGTCTACCGTTTGGAAATCCGCCGCGATCAACGCCCGCCCTCCCATCACGCGGGAGGCCGCGAGGCTCGTTGTGTCAAACAGGGCAGAGAGGTCGGGCTCCTGCGACGGCTTCAGCAGATGCAGATCGGCGGAGGCGAGATGACGGCCGGGTGCTGGCAGCACCGCGAAGGCGGAAGCCAGTGCGCCAGCGGGTGGTGCGAAAGGCACGTCCGGATTGCCTGCGAATTCGACCGTGTAGGTCGTGAATTCGCTATGCTGCTCCCACCGGAGTGTTTCGGCGCCGAGCGTCATGCGCGCCTGCCGCGCGTCTTCCGAGAGAACCGGCAGCCCATTGTCGCGGCAGAATTGCGCCAGGGACGCGCGGTCGGCCTGCGCTTCCTCGCTGCTGGTCATGAAGGCGTAGTGGATGAGCCGGGCTGGCGTGGCCAAAGCATGGAATGGCCGCGCATGAACTTCGCCGAGAATGGCCACACGCTCGGGATGCGGGCGGAGGTTGGGAAACATGCCCGTCGGGTTGGTCATTGCGATGTCTCCACCTGACGCTAGCATGGAACCTTGGCCACGCCCGCACAAGCCTTGCGCGCGAGGCGGCCCATGCGCAGTTGGTCGCCTTGCGTTGACACTTGGGCTGCGCCACTCTCGCCACGCCGGCCGCCGAGCCGGACCATCCGCGCCGGAGATCACCGTGGCCGAAAGCCTGCCCACCCGCCCGCCGAGGGTCGGCCTTTTCGCGACTTGCCTCGTGGATCTGTTCCGCCCCGCCGTCGGCTTCGCGGCTGCGAAACTGCTCGAAGATGCGGGTTGCGAGGTGGTGGTGCCGCCACAGACCTGCTGCGGACAACCGGCCTATAATTCCGGCGACCGCCAGACCTCGCGCGCGCTCGCCTTGCAGATGATGGATGCCTTTTCGGGCTGCGATTATATCGTCGTGCCCTCAGGCTCCTGCGGGGGCATGATCTCGCGCCATTATCCTGAATTGTTCGAGGATGAGCCGCAACTGGCGCGCCGTGCGCGCGATTTCGCGGGCAAGACATATGAGCTGGTCAGCTTCCTCACCGATGTGCGGGGCGTGACCACTGTCGATGCCGCCTATGAGGGGCCCGTCACCTACCACGATTCCTGCTCGGGCCTTCGGGAACTCGGCATCCACGATCAGCCGCGCAAGCTGCTGGCGAGCGTGCGCGGGCTCGAACTGGTCGAGATGGACGAGGCGGATGTGTGCTGCGGTTTCGGCGGGACGTTTGCTGTAAAATACGGCGAAATCTCCGACGCCATCGTTTCCAAGAAAGCCGCACATGTCACGGCCTCCGGCGCACCTTTGCTGCTAGCAGGCGACCTCGGCTGCCTCATGAACATGGCCGGGAAATTGTCGCGCGCAGGCAGCGCCATCCAAGTGCGCCACGTCGCCGAAGTGCTGGCGGGCCTGACGGACGAGCCGCCGATCGGCGCGGCGCGGGAGGTCAAGTCGTGAGCCTTCATCCCACCACACCGGCCTTCAAGGCTAATGCGCATCAGGCGCTCGGCGACACCGAATTGCAGAAGGCGCTCGGCCATGTACAGGGCGGCTTCATCGCCAAGCGCGCGGCCGCCGTCGCGCGCCTGCCCGAGTTCGATGACCTGCGCGACAATGCGCGCGACATCAAGGATCACGTGCTCGCCCATCTCGATCTCTATATCGAGCACTACGAACAACGTGTGCGCGACGCGGGCGGGCATGTGCATTTCGCGCGCAGCTCGGAGGAGGCCTGCAAGACAATCGTCGATATCTGCCGCACACATGGGGCGAAAAGCGTCACCAAGGGCAAGAGCATGGTCTCGGAAGAGATCGGGCTCAACGATGCCATCGAGGCCGCGGGCATGGTCGCCGTCGAGACCGATCTCGGCGAATATATCATCCAGCTGCGGCACGAGACGCCCTCGCATATCATCGCGCCCGCCGTGCATCTGACGAAGGAACAGGTCGAGCAGGATTTCCGCCGCGTGCACACGCATCTGGCTGTTGACCGCGATCTCTCGCAGCCGGTGCAGCTTCTCACCGAAGCGCGTGGCATCCTGCGCGAGAAGTTTCTGGCGGCGGATGTCGGCATCACCGGCGCAAATTTCCTGATCGCGGAAACCGGCACGTCGATCATCGTGACGAACGAAGGCAATGGCGACCTGACGCAGACGCTGCCGAAGGTGCATATCGTCATCGCGTCCATCGAGAAGATCGTGCCGACGCTGGAAGACGCCTCGCAATTGCTGCGTGTGCTCGCGCGCTCGGCCACCGGCCAGGACATGTCGGTCTATACGACGCTGTCGACCGGGCCGCGCCGCGCGGAAGATCCCGATGGCCCCGAGGCCTATCATGTCGTGCTCGTTGACAATGGCCGCTCGGCCATGCTCGGCGGCGAATTCGAGGACATGCTTCGCTGCATCCGCTGCGGCGCCTGCATGAACCATTGCCCCGTCTATCATGCAGTGGGTGGGCATGCTTACGGCTGGGTCTATCCCGGCCCCATGGGCGCAGTGCTGACGCCGTCGCTGATCGGCGTCGAGAAGGGCGGGCAATTGCCCAATGCCTCGACCTTCTGCGGGCGCTGCGAAAGCGTCTGCCCCGTGCGCATTCCACTGCCCAAGCTCATGCGGCATTGGCGCGAGCGCGAGTTCGAGCGGCATCTGACGCCCGCTGTGCAACGCGGCGGGCTCGCGCTGTGGGCGTTCTTCGCGAGCCGGCCCGCGCTCTACAAGCCTGCGACCGCGCTCGCCATGCGGATGCTAGGCTTCTTCGGGCGCACGAAGGGGCGGTTCGCATCGCTGCCATTCGCGGGCGGCTGGACGAAATATCGCGATTTGCCTGCCCCCTCGGGACAAACGTTTCAGACGGCGTGGCGGGCGCGGCGGGGAGGACGACGCTGATGAGCGCGCGCGACGACGTTCTCTCCAACATCCGCCGCTCGCTCGGCGTCACCGGCCAGGAATCGACCCGGCGCAGCATTGTCGCGCAACGGCTCGAACAGGCGCCGCGTGGGCCTATCCCCGCGCGCGGTCAGGGCGACGAGGCCACGCGCATGGCGACCTTCGTCGCGGAGGCGCAGCGTGTGTCAGCCAGCTTCGTGATGCTGGCGAACCGCAGCGATGTACCGGGCGAGGTCGCGCGTTTCCTCAGTGAAGCAGGGCTCCCCCCCGAAATCCGCATGGGCGACGACGCGCGGCTCACAGGGCTCGACTGGACCGGCCTGAATGTGCTGCACGGGCGCTCGCACGGCGCCGATCTCACCGCGCTCAGCCACGCCTTCGCCGGGGTGGCGGAGACCGGTTCGCTGGTGGTCCTCTCGGGTGTCGACAATCCGAACACGCTGAACTATCTGCCCGACAATCATCTCATCGTGCTGTCGGCCGCCGATCTCTGCGCGGACCTCGAGTCTGTCTGGGTTCGCCTGCGCTCGGCGCTCGGCAAGGCGCTGATGCCGCGCACCGTCAATATCATTACGGGACCGTCCCGCTCCGCTGATATCGAGCAGACGCTGCTGCTGGGCGCGCACGGGCCGCGCCGCCTGCATATTCTGGTCACGCCTTAGGCACTCCAGCGAAATCGTCGCCTTGACGACAAAGGCTGCAACGCAACGGCGTTATGGTGCGTTGTGATGGCGGGAACGAGGAGTTCAGCCATGATGAACGCGACCGACACGTCAAAGAAAAAG
>JAQGKN010000001.1 GCA_028290085.1 Hyphomicrobiales bacterium | reverse complement strand
TCAATCCCGCTGAACGCCTGCCGTTCGTGCGGCCGTCATTTGACGACGCTGCGCTCGCCGCAGCGCCGTTCGCGGGACAAAAATCGCCACAGAGAAAATGCTCTGACGAACCCTACTGGTGCCGTAGACTGTATTGCAGCAGGCGCCTTTGGACTGGCTTTTTCAAAATCGGGGTACGTGAATGGCGAAGGTTATGGCTGTCGCATCCGCGCGCACGCATCAGCTCGCGAAAACACCGTGTGACGAGATACTGCTGCTGCAGGATCTGGGGATCGAGGGTGACGCTCATCTCGGTCGGACGACCCAGCATCAAACTCAGGTCAGGAAAGACCCGACGAGGCCGAACCTCAGACAGGTCCACCTCATTCATGCCGAATTGTTTGCAGAACTGGCAGACAGGGGTTTCAATGTCTTGCCGTCTGAACTCGGAGAGAACATCACGACCGCGGGCATTGATCTGCTCGGACTGCCCCGGGGCACGCAATTGCTGATCGGTTCGGACGTGGTCATCGAAGTGACTGGCTTGCGCAATCCGTGTCGTCAGCTGGAAGCTTTCCTGCCAGGGCTACCGCAGGCCCTGCTCGGGAAAGACGCGGACGGCGAAGCGCTTCGCAAGGCTGGCGTCATGGGGATTGTCGTTGCCGGCGGCGTTGTCAGGCTTGATGATGCGATTCGAGTACAGCTGCCTTCCGGGCCGCACGAGAAACTCGGTCCAGTTTAAAGCCACACACGTTCTGACGGGTCAGGCTACGTTGATCGACGTTTTGTTTCGCTCTGACTATCGCTGTGCCATCTGCGTTGCGCGTTGGGGCGCCGGCTCAAGAGCGGATGTGGATACCGGCGTCGTGCAACAGAAGATGGGTTCACCGACGACACGGATGGTTCGTCCCCGCGCGTCAGTAATATATCGCTCCGGGGCCGAGGCCATGGCCAATTGGACCGGCGGACCCTCGGAGGGCAATGCCTTCGCGGTCCGCATGACAGGCGGATTTGCAACCGTCTTGCGCTCGAGCTCGACGAGCCGGGCACGCAGCGCGGGACTGATGTCGCGAGCGTGCGTCACCGGCACGAAGCGATTGCGGGAAGCGTTCGTCTTCTTTTCGACACCGACAAAAACGCGAAGCCCGTCCTGCGCCATATAGACGTCGCCCGGACGAAGCGTGTCGTCGGAAAGCACTTTGCTTATGGCCTCTTCGGGTGTTGACGGCGTGGTAACTGAGGGTGCGGGCGCTGTCTGCGCAGCGGCGACGACTGTGCCGGCCGCGGCCCTTTGGCGGGCCTGGTTCTTGGCGAGCAGTTTTGCTCTCTGGATTTTGCGGCGCTGAGCCTGCATTTGCTTCAGGCGTTTGGCTTTGCGAACGGCTGCTTCGTTTGGCCGGATGTTCAGTGGTTGCGCCAGTTCCGGCGCGTGATAGCGCTCGAACGTGGGGCTTTGAACTTGTTGCTGGCGGCCGAAGACATTCTCGAGAAAGCCCGTGGCGGCGCTCGCGGGTGCAGCGCCGAAACCCGCTGCAACAAAAGCGACAAATGCCACGAGGGCGATCCGAAGACGAGGGCTCACGCTAAACTCCACCCGAACGCATTTGCGAAAACAAACGAAAGAAAGCAGACTTTTACAAATTATTAACATCCGCTGCGCCGGACATTGTCAGAAACGTACGCGGCAAGCAAGGGCCAGACGCGAGCATGGTTAGTCGCTGTCCGCGTAGTCTCGATCGCTTCAAAAGCGCTATGTCGCAAATACTTTGCACCCATGTGAGTAGTCGACGCAGAAAATCTGCCCGGGCCGTTCGTGCAATCCGTTTCGGAGCCGGCAATGTGGGCGCGTATGCCGGATTTTTGTTTGAGCCAAATTGTCTTTCATTCTGGAGACCGGTCCACCTAAGATGATGGCGAGCCGGACAACCGGCCGTGTTGAGGAAACCTTGCCAGGAGCGGCGCATACCGGAGGGACGAGCTGCGTCCCCCGGGTTGCCGGATATGTCACATGAGCACCTATGCGCTGAACAAGCTCCTGCGGGAGGTGAATCGAAACCCGCAGATTCGCGAGCGTTTCTTCAAGGACCCCGCCGAAATCGTCGCAGGCTTCGACCTCAGCGATGACGAACGCGAGGCCGTGCTGAGGAAAGATGTCAGCGCCCTCTACAAGCTGGGTGTGCATGGGCTCATCCTGCGGCCGTTCACGCTGCTTCAGCAGATGTCGGAACCGGACTATCTCACCGCGATCAGGAGCTGACGATGACGATTGTTTACGCCGCCGCCGCCAGCCATGCGCCGGGCATTTGCGCCTGGTCCGACAAAGCCCCGCCGGAGCAGCTCGCCGCCCTGTCGCGCGGGTTCGATGAAATTCGCGACGGCCTCGAGGCCGCCGACCCGGACGTTATTCTTCTGCTCACGTCCGAGCATTGGGCCAACTTCTTTCTCGATCACATCGGTGCCTTCTGTATTGGACGCGGCGACAGCTTCGAAGGGCCATTGGAGCCCTGGCTGAAGGTGGCGAAGGCGCGGATACCCGGCGATCCCGCGCTGGCCGCGCGTGTTCTCGAACATTGTTATGCCAATGGTTTCGAGCTCAGTTATTTGCATGAGATGAAGCTCGATCACGGCACCATGGTGCCTCTCAGCTTTCTCACGCCGAAGATGAACCGCAAGCTCGTGCCGTTGATGTTCAACACGCTGGCGACCCCGCGCCCAAGCGCTGCGCGTTGTCTCGCGCTCGGACGGGTGCTGGCGCCCATGCTCGAAGCAGCTCCCGAGCGGATCGCAATCATCGCGACTGGAGGTCTCTCGCACGATCCAGGCGAGATCAACCATGGACGCATCGATGGCGATTTCGACCGGCTGTTCCTAGATCGCATTACGTCGGGACGGGTCGATGAACTGGGAGCCTATTCCGACAAGGAGCTTCTGGCTGCGGGTGCGGGCACGCTCGAACTTCTCGCGTGGATCTGCTTGGCTGGTGTGATGGGGACGCAGAAGCCGCACCTCGTCGCCTATGAGGCTGTCGAGCCTTGGGCCACAGGCATGGGCCTGATCAGTTATGAAGACGTCGCGTGAGCGGACTCGTGAAAGCAGCCGGGGTCACGCTGTCCCATCTGGATCTCGCAGGTTTCGTGGCGCAGCTTTTCATTGCGCGCGGCATGGGCGCCAAGGATGCCGAGGCCGTGGCCGATGTCCTGGTCTGGGCGGACATGCGTGGCACCGCCTCGCATGGGGTGAGCCGTGTGCCGCATTATCTCGGCATGATCGACAAGGGGCAGCTCGATCCCGCCGCTGTGCCTGACATTCGCGTGGACCTTGGCGCTGTGTTCTCGCTCGATGCACGGATGTCTGCTGGGCCCGCTGCGATGATGCAGGCGCTGGCAGGGGCGCAGACCCGGGCACGCGCGTTTGGTATCGGCATGGCGCTCGTTGGCCGCACAACCCATGCCGGCGCAATTGGCTATTACGCTGAAAAGGCCGCGCAGCAGGGCTTTGCTGCGATCGTCCTGGCAGCGGGGCCGCCGATCATGGCTTATCACGGGGCTCGTGTGCCGAGTGTCTCCACGGCGCCCATCGCCATCGCGGTGCCGGGTGGACCGGGCGGCGTCATCCTGCTCGATATGGCGTCAAGCATCGTGTCGAATGGACGCTTGAAGCAGGCGAAGCA
>JAQGKN010000634.1 GCA_028290085.1 Hyphomicrobiales bacterium | reverse complement strand
AAGTTGCCTATCGGATAGGTCTTGAACTTTTGCTTCGCAGGCTTGTCGCCTTCGATCTCGGGCAGCCGGCGGATACCGTTACGCTGGAGACAGCGATGCAGAGACGATTGGCTGAGATGGGCCCGCGTCGGCTGGAGCGCGTAGAGGCAATGATCTAGCGGAAGCAGAGTATGGCGTCGGAACGCCACGATCTTTGCTTCTTCTTCAACCGACAACACGGTGGAATGGACTGCCCTCGGTCCCATGGGAAGATCAGTAAAGGTGGTGCGCTTGCGCTACTTCTGAACCGTTGTCGGGCTGATCCCATGCCGTTTGGCCAGGGACCTCACACTCTCTTCACTCCGCTGTACCGCTCGACGGACCGCCTCTTTCGTGCGGGCGCTTCCGTGTAGAACTTGGCCCATAACGCCTCCCGAAAAAGGTGACGAATATCTGTATCACCACTCTCCGGGACGAGAGCACGTTGACATTCAGGATTCCCACGCACTCGTAAATCTGATTCAAGCTCATTTTCGGATGGGAGCGTTGAATGTCAGTGGTTCGCCTTTCTCTACGGGACGATCAATGGGAACGGATGGCTCTGCACTTACCGGGTAAGGCGGGAGGTCCAGGTCGGAGCGGAACTGACAACCGTCTCTTCGTCGAAGCGGTTCTCTGGCTGGCCCGAACCGGATCGCCGTGGAGCGATCTGCCGGGCGCTTTTGGCAAGGCGAATAGCGTGTTCGTGCGCTTCTTGCGATGGTCCACAAGGGGCGTGTGGGACCGGTTGTTCGCCCCCGGGGCAAGCGAGCGACTACACCGAGGCCGAGGCTCTCATCGCCGATCTACCGACCGGGCATGTCCTCGGCGACAAAGGTTACGACTCGAAAGCGCTGCGAGACGCCATCATCAAGCAAGACGCGATCGCCGTCATTCCGCCCAGAACAACGTCGCCACAGATTCACTGCGACTACGCGTTATATTACGAGCGAAATCTCGTCGAACGCTATTTTCTGAAGCTCAAACACTTCAGGCGCATTGCAACGCGCTATGAACAAACACCGAGAGCATTCATGTCCATGCTATCAATCGTCAGCGAACATATTTGGACACGATGAATGTCAACGCGCTCTAAACACCTACCCAATCAGAGTTTCAGAGTTGGGCGATGTTTTTCGGGGGCGAGATCAACAGGGTGGTCCTCACCAAGGTTTTCAGCGCACGCCATGACGTGCCGCAAAGTGGATCGGCACGACGAACGACATCTCGTGGGCGCCGGTTCCGGCCGGCGGCGGCGGAAACGGCTGTGCCCGCTCCAGAAGGCTCATTGCCTCTTCGTCTAATCGTTGCGATCCGGAACTTGCCACGATCCGATGGGCCAGGAGCAGACCCTGTGGATCTATGCTAAAGACAAGTCGGACAGTTCCCGAGACACTATCTGAGTTCTCCGGGTATCGCTTCGCGCGCTCCAGACGCAAAACGAGAGCACGCTGCCATCGCGTGATCATCAGGCGACGTTGTGGATCGGTCGATCCGGTATCGGGACCGGCTGGCTCGGGACGGATCGCTGCGGGGCTGGGTACGGTCAACGGAGCTTGCTGGTCTACCTCTTCGCTCGCCTGCGACCCAGGCGCCGTGGGTTGATCCTTCTTCGGCTGATCGCGCATGGCCTGCGCATCGGGATCGGGCGGCGCGTCCTCGATTTCAGGTTTCGGCATTGGCGTCTCGGTCGCAGTCTCTGCGCCCGCGTTATCAGGCGGCGCCGCGGCCTGCTCCTGGCGCGGAGTGTCGTCGACGGGGCCCACCATCGCCCGCTCCTCCGGGGCGAAGTCGACAAAGGGGATCGCGGCGCCCGGGTCAGTCAGCGCAGACGTATCGTGTACCGTCAGCGCAAAGAGAACGGCGCCATGCGCGAGAGCGACGATGCTCCCACAAGCCGCCCACCGAAAAAGCGGTCCGAACTTTCCATCCCACGAAGGCGTCATCGGCTCGGCGCCTGCTCCAAGCCGACAAGCGCCAGCTTCAGGTATCCCGCGGCACGCAACGCGTTCATGACCTGCATCAAATCCCCGTAGGCGACCGTCTTGTCGGCGCGGACGAACAGCCGTTGTTGATGATCTTGGGAGGTCTTGGCATCAAGCGCCGCGGACAGATCTGACGTCCCGACAATGTCGTCGCCGATCGCGACTGTCAGATCGGATTTGACGGTGACGAATACCGGGTGATCCGGTCGCTGACTCTGCTGCGCGTTCGAGCTTGGCAGATCGACAGGCAGATCGACCGTGGCGAGTGGCGCCGCGATCATAAAGATGATGAGGAGCACAAGGATCACGTCGATGAAAGGCGTGACGTTGATGTCGTGCATCTCCCCCAGATCATTGCCCGGATCGAACTGGCTGGCCATCAGGTCACTCCGCCGCAACGCGTGGGTCCTGCTTCACCACCAGCCGATCGCGATCGAGAGCGCGGCTGCAAAGTGTCACAAGTCCAGTGCCTCCGCTGGCATAAAGTGCCCGATAGGCACCTATCTGCCGGGACAGGAAGTTGTAGATCACCACCGCCGGAATAGCGGCGACAAGACCGAGCGCAGTCGCTAGCAATGCCTCGGCGATCCCCGGCGCCACGACCGCAAGGTTAGTCGTGTGTTGATGCGAGATCCCGATGAAGGCGTTCATGATGCCCCAGACCGTGCCGAAAAGCCCGACAAAGGGCGCGGTCGCGCCGATCGTCGCGAGGGCGCCCATGCCTTTGGTCGCCTCCATCCCGTGCGCAGCGACAACGCGTTCGATCTCGGCGACTATGCGCTCTCGGATGGCACCCTTGTCGGGATAGCCGCGTGAGAGCTGCATTTCCTTCGATGCGGCTGCGGCGCACGCCTCGAGCTGGCCCCGACCATCAAGGGTTCTTTGCACCTCCTCGAAGTCGCGGGCCTCGTGGATTATCGCAATCTGCGCACGTAGACGTCGGCGGGAAAAGGCGACCTGAAGGAACTTAGCTAGTCCAACGGTCCATGTCACCACCGACGCGAACGCTAGGCCGAGCATGACGGCCTTGACGACGACATGGGCCGCGAGGAACATTCCCAAAGGCGAAAGGTCCTGCGGCAGCAGCGCCGCCGGAAGGTCCCCGTTTACGTCCTGCGCCATCGCCAACGACGAGGTAACATGGCTTGCTGCGCCAACAACGGCGATCCTCCAGGCGAGAGAACAAAATATACTCATGACCTATTCCCGTCCTCGTGACACAGCGACGAAGCCGCTGCCTCAGAACTTCTGCGACATGCCGACTAAATAGCGACGGCGTGGACCATACTGCGGTGCGAATACGCCAATACCGCTGCCGTCGCGGATTAGGTAGACGCTGTCGAAGACATTTACGACATCGAAGCGTAAAGTCGTTGGCTTGAGGTTCGGCGCCAACTGGAAGTCGTGGGAAAGTCCAAGATTAGCCTGGGTATAGGCGGGAACGTGCGAGGTGTTCGCGAAGCC
>JAQGKN010000623.1 GCA_028290085.1 Hyphomicrobiales bacterium | reverse complement strand
GAGGAGGCCCGCGATGCCCGTGAGCAGGAAAACCGGCGTTAGCGCGACCTGTATAATATGGGCCACCGCCTCAGGGTCCGTCATGGGCGCCGTGTTGAACATGGTCTTCACCTGCTCGAGAAACGCGAAAATTAACGCGGAACATAGCCACGGCCGAGCCGTTCTCCTGGCAGAACTCGCGCACGCACCATGAGTTAACACGCATTCGTAAGGCCCAAGCCGCAGCGAGCAGCCGAAAGGGAAGCCAATGACAGCCACACGTCACGTCGCCGTACTGGTCGGGAGCCTGCGCAAGGACTCGTTCAATCGTCTCGCAGCGCAGGCGCTGGCGCAACTGGCACCGGCCGGGCTGAAGCTTGAAATCGTAGAGATCGGGCAATTGCCGCACTACAACCAGGACGATGATGTCGGGACCCCGCCGGCGGCTTGGGAGCAGTTCCGCGAGAAAATCAAGGCGGCTGATGCCGTCATCTTCGTGACGCCGGAATATAATCGATCGGTGCCAGGCGTTCTCAAGAACGCCATCGACGTGGGATCACGCCCCTACGGCCAGAGCGTATGGGCTGGCAAACCAGCCGCCGTCATGAGCGTATCGCCTGGCGCTATCGGCGCTTTCGGCGCCAACCACCATCTCCGCCAATCACTTGTCTTCCTGAACATGCCGACGATGCAACAGCCCGAGGCCTATATCGGAGGCGCAGCCACGATGTTCGATGAGAAGGGGGCGATCAAGGTAGACGGCACGCGCGACTTCTTCCGTAGTTTCGCGGAGGCATTCGCGGCGTGGATCGAGCGAGTCCACGTCAAAGCGTGAGCATCAATATCGCGCGGCGAGCACCCGGTGCTGAGCCGCGCAAGCCTCCCGCAATCCATCGCGCCTAACAGAGGCGATGGAAAAGGAGAGGCACATGAGTCCCCCATCACCGAGTCGGCAGCCCGCGAAGTGGGGGCGTCCGTGAACTGCCTCTCACCGCAAAAATGTGCAGCCACTTTGCCCCCCCGATGCTGGGCATCAGCCGGCTGGTGCGTCTCGTCTATGATCAGGGTGATGTGACCAGCGTCTGGAGCGCCTTGATGGCGCGGCTCAGCGCCGACCCGGGCGACGCATCGGCGATGATGGACGCATCGGTGCTGCTGCAGACGACAGGCCAGCGCGAAAAGGGCCTCGAGGTCCAGGCCGCGGCCATCGCCATACACCCCATCTATCGGCGGCTCCACGGCAACGGGCAGGGGATTCGCGTGCTCGCCTTCGTCACAGCGGGCGATATGATGGCCAACACGCCCATCGACTTTCTTCTCGAAGGCTCGAACGTCACGCTCTATTTCGTCTATGTCGACGCGCAGATGCAGAATCTGCCAGAGTTGCCGGAAGCAGATGCCGCGTTCATGGCTGTCGGCGAATCTGAAGACAATCGCGCTGTACTCGAAAATCTTGCCCGCCTGCTGGCTGATTGGCGCGGACCTCCAATCCTGAATGGCGACCTGAATCGCATCTCCACGATGACGCGCGACGGCGTCCACGCGCTACTGGCGGACGAGCCGAGCCTGGTCTCGCCACCAAACGTCGCTGTCACGCGGGCCGATCTCGAGCGGATCGTGCATGGCGAGATCGCCGTGACGGACGGCTTGCCTGTTACAGGCTTTCCGCTGATCGTTCGTCCGCTTGGCACGCATGCCGGACATGGTATGGAAAAGCTCGACGGAATCGAAGCGCTGCGCACTTACCTTGCGGCGCACGGCGAGGCGCAATTCTAT
Source organism: Hyphomicrobiales bacterium (assembly GCA_028290085.1). GTDB lineage: Bacteria > Pseudomonadota > Alphaproteobacteria > Rhizobiales > Beijerinckiaceae > Terripilifer. Next base: position 2,651 of record JAQGKN010000623.1, on the reverse strand, counting down.
GTGTCACCCTTCGTCGACTACAGCAGTCCCGATGGACTTTTCCGCAAGCAGCGCGTCGTCTTCATCAAGGGCAGGGCCTTTGCCAGCCATTTTGCGGTCTCCGAACATTGGATGGTGCATTATCTCAGCGCCAACATGGTCGAGAACGCAGAGCGCCGGAACGAGGAGGCGCAATGGATGCAAGATTTCGATGAGGATTTCGCACGCCGTCACGCAAAATCCATCGACGCCTTGTGCGAGCGCTTCGGCCTTGATTATTTCGGCGTCGATTGCGCGGAAATGCCCGATGGTCGCCTCCTGGTTTTCGAGGCCGACGTCGCGATGATCGTGCACGACATGGATCCGGAAGCCATCTTCCCCTATAAAAAGCCCGCGATGCGCAAGCTTTTCAAGGCTTTTCACGACGCACTGGCACAAGGCAACAGGCGGTCGTGATGAAGCTACCGGGCATCGATGCGCTGTTGGCGTCCGGCGGCGACGAGCGGATCGTCCTGGATGCTCGCGGCGTCAATCGCTATGGCCAGGGACTTGTCCCCGATATGCGTGAATGGGCCTTCGGCTCATCAACTGCCTCGACCATTTCAGCCGATGTGCGCGAGTCCGTGGCGGGCTTTCACGCGCGTCTCGATGCGGGCATTCGCGAACGCTCGCCAGACCGTGTCTACGGGCGCGAGATGGAGCGCCTGCGCGAGGATTTCCTCTCACTCTGCGGCTTCAGCGACACCTCCTGTCCCGAACTCGTCTTTGCGCCTTCGGGAACAGACCTGCATCTTTATGCGGCCCATCTCATGGCTGACGCGTCGCTTCTGGCGATCACAGTGGAGGCACCGGAAACCGGCAGCGGCGTCGCCGATGCAATCCGGGGTCGGCATTTCGCTACGCGCACTGCAAGCGGACAGAGCGTGACGCGCGGCACGCCGGCCAGCGCGGACCTTCACGTGAAGCATATCGGCGTCCACGCCCGTACGCCCGGCGGCGACTTGCGGCCCGAGACGCAGGTCGAAGCCGAGATCGACCACCATATCGCGCGAGCCGCGGCGGCTGGCCAATCCGTGCTTCTTGTGGTCGCAGATATTTCCAAGACGGGCCTCATCAGTCCCGGTCTCGCCAGCGTCATGCGGCTACGTGCGCGCTGGGGCGAGCGCCTGCACGTGATGATCGACGCCTGCCAGTTCCGGCTCTCCATGCGAAGCCTGCGCGCCTACGTCGCCCAGGGCTTTCCCGTCGCGGTCACCGGGTCGAAGTTCCTCGGCGGCCCCGCGTTCAGCGGGGTCCTGCTCTGTCCGCCATCGCTGGCGAAGATCTGGCGTCACCGCGAACTGCCGGATGCCCTCAGCGCTTACGGCACGTGCGCGGAATGGCCCCAAGGCTGGGCGGGGCGGCGCGCGATGCGCGGGACCACCAATTTCGGCCTCTTGCTGCGCTGGCGCGCGGCGCTGCACGAGTTGCAGGCGTTCCATGCCTTGCCCGAAGCGACGATCCGCCATGTCACACGCACTTTCGCGGCAGCCATAGAAGAGCGCCTACGCCTGTCGCGGCTGCTGGAGCCGTTGCCCACAAGGCCGCTCGACCGGGCATGCCTGCTGGCGTGCGGCGGATGGGACGATCACGCCACCATTTTCCCGTTTTTGCTGCAGGAAGCGGCATCGACCGAGCAGGTTTATCGCGAACTGGCAAAGGGCGCTGGCGGGGCGGCCCCCGTGCGTCTCGGCCAGCCCGTGCCTGTAGGGCAGCGCGAGGGGGTGCCGATCAGCGCGCTTCGTCTCTGCTTCAGCGCACGTCTCGCAGTCGAGGCGGCGCGCAGCCCGCTCTCACTTCAGGCGGTCGTCAACCGCGCGCTCGGGGCACTCGATGAAACCGCGCGCCTAGCGGACGAAATCCGGCCCGCACGCGCGCTGTCCCGCGTATCCTGAGCGCATCGCGTGGCGCCGCTTGAGCGAGGCTCATCATGTCTGAGCCAGTGCAGTATGTAACTTTCCCCGTCGCCTGCCTGAAGGTCGGCGTCCCAGGAAGCTACTTGCCAGCAATTCTAATCAAGGTGCTTGTCTGCCACATGGCAAATGAAAAATCAGATTAGAACCATCGTAAAATCGCGCCTTGCGCACTGCCGATCGCGCGGTTTCCAAAGCGCCTTCTCCCTACATTACACACACTAAAAACTACCTTCTTAGAATCGGTCCAGATCATTGGCATTGCTGTGGCTTCTCTGCCCAGCGATAGGAACAGCACTGCACCTGACACGGTGGCTGTTTATTCATGGATTGGTTTGGAGTTGGAAATGGGAATCCCCGATCGCTTGGGCTTCAGGACGCTTGTGACGACGACGCTGCTTTTCGGCGCTCCGTCATATGGGATAGGCCTGGCCTTCGCACAAGAAACCACTGCGCCACAGGCCCAGGACTCAACCCAGGGATCCGGCAGCGGCCTCGATCTTCCCACAATCGACGTGAAGGGTGGACGTCCCGACGGGCAGGTCGGCTACATCGCCAAGCGTGTTTCTAGCGCGACGAAGACGGACACGGAATTGCTCAATGTTCCGCAGTCGGTCACCGTCATTACACAGGAGCAGATCAAGGATCAGGCTTTTCCGAGCCTCACTGAGGCGCTGCGCTTTTCGCCCGGCGTCATCCCGCATCAGGGTGAGTTCAATC
>JAQGKN010000611.1 GCA_028290085.1 Hyphomicrobiales bacterium | reverse complement strand
GCAGCGGTTAGCACGTTGGATTTTGATGTGTCTGGATCGCACCGGGGGAAGCGATCAAAAGCAAGGCGCGGGCTGATCCATCTGAGAGATCGTGGCAATCTCGAGTCGTTGGCTTGTGGGAGCTATGGAGTGCCGGAAAAAGAATACGCCCGCCTGATGGGGCCAATCCCTGATGAACGCCTCAGCGCAAATCCTTGAACTTGATCTCGCGCGCGGCCTACTGGCCCCAAACGTCGAGCGATCGCGGGAGCAGCAGTTGTCCGTCATCGCGGAGTAATCTTCATTGAACCGAGGTCGCGGCCTTTGGCATAGCGATGAATTCTGGTGATCGTGCATCGCCTGCTCGAGTGCCAAGGCGAGAGCCTGATCGCGGTGAACCCGGCCGGGTAATTCTCCGGCCGGAAATCAAACTCCAACATCACGGTGATCTGCAGGCTGATGTTGGTCATGACGCTGCTGCTCCGTTCACCACCGTGAGCGCTATTTCCCCTCAAAGGTTCCCGGCTGCGCACATGATCCGACTGTGCTGGCCAAGATCACCATATCGTCGGCATGTTGTGGAGTCCGAGTACGCCGGCGCGCGAGGCCGAGCGCGAACCCAAGGTCCGCTTTCATGATTTCGAAGCGCCGTGATTAGGGGCCTGAGCGACTGTTCTAGCGCAGCAGCGTGCAGCATCATTCACGCGCTACAATGGACGCAAAATTCTGGAAAAACTGATCGGCCGTCTTTTTGGCTACCCCGTCTATCAGCCTAGCGCCAAGTTGCGCAATTTTACCTCCGACGTTTGCTTCGACTTGATAACTTAGACGGCACTCGCCATCCTGCTCTTGCAAGAGTGTGACTCGTGCGCTCCCTCTCGCGAACCCCGCCACCCCGCCTTCACCTTGCCCCGCGAGAGTGTAGGAATTCGGTGGATCCAGTCTTGAAGCTCCACACTGCCCTTAAAAGTCGCACCGACAGGCCCGACCTTCAACTTTACGACCGCTGCGAACCCGGTGTCGCCAACTCTTTCGAGAGACTGACATCCCGGTATGCAGCGCTTCAGCACTGCCGCATCATTCAACTTCTCCCAAACAAACTCTTTGTTCGCCGGCAAGTGAACTTCGCCCTGCATGCTCATCGCCATACTGCTGCGTCCTTTTCAAAAATGGACCGAAGAACTGCGGCCGAGAATCCGATCCGTCTCTCGAATCAGGGACCACACGCGTTGGGGCCGAAGCGGCAATTCTGTCACGCAACCCGGGACACCAAGGGCGTCATCCACAGCCGAGGCGATAACTGCGCCGACCGCTGCAATACCGCTCTCGCCCGCTCCCTTTACACCAAGCGGATTGCGAGTACTTGGCGCGTCTTCCGCCAGGATGACGTCGATCTTTGGAACTTCCGAAAGCGTTGGCAGCAGATAATCAGCAAACGTAACCGCCAAGGGCTCTCCTTCCTCCGTGTACGGAAACTCTTCGTAAAGCGCTCCACCAAGCCCTTGAACGAACCCACCGACGATCTGTCCACGCACCAACATCGGATTGATCGCTCTTCCAATGTCATACGCCACAACCATCCGTTCTATGGTCACCTGCCCAGTCAACCGATCGATCGAAACGAGCGCGAGTTGATTCCCATAAGGATATGTTTCGTGTTCGGCATTGAACCATCCCTCGCTCGAAAGCCCGGGGGGACGTTTTCCCCGGCTAGAAGATGTGGGCCGAAGCTGACTAGCAATCTCGCCAAGCGAAATTGAGCCCCCCAACTTTCCTCGTCTAACGGAAATGACCCCGGCCTCTATGTCTAGCGAATCTGGCTCAGATTGCAGCAACTCAGCCGCAAAATCGAGCGCTTTCGCGCGCACTTCATTGGCGGCTACATGAACGGCGTTCGCCGTCATTACGGTCGCCCGCGACGCATGTGCGCCAATACCAAATTCGATGCGATCCGTTCGTCCGTGCACCACACGAACTTTATGATAATCGACGCCGAGAGCTTCTGCGCAGACTTGCGCCATCACAGTTTCAAAGCCTTGGCCGACTGAAGCACCTCCAGTGAGGACCTCCACCGAACCTGTCTCGTCCACGGACACTTTCGCTCCGTCGGTCGGACCCATACCACTTTTCTCGACGAACAAAGCTATCCCGAGGCCGACAAGCTCGCCTTTAGCGCGGCGCTCCGCCACCTGTTGCTTGACCCGATGCCATTCGAACCTGGCCAATGATTTGTCAAGAAGCCCAACATAGTCGCCGCTGTCAAATACGTCATGGGTCGAAGGTCGTGCGTAGGGCATCTCCTGGACGCTCAGCAGATTACGCCGTCGGATCTCAACCCGAGAGATGTTCAACTTGGCGGCGACTAGATCCAACAGGCGCTCGCGCACGAAGTTTGTTTCGTAGCGCCCGGGCGCACGGTACGTCGCCGCGGGCGTTTTGTTGGTAAGGCGGTAATGAGCCGTAACCTTGTAGGCTGGTAAACGATATGGCCCAGGCAAAATACTGCAGGTCGTTTCCGCGACCCGCATCGCGTGTGTGCGAGGATACGCTCCCTGATCGTGCCAGAATTCATCCTCGAGGCCTAACAACACGCCGCTCTCATCAACCGCGGCACGAATCTTATGGTGCTGCTGCCGAGAATGGTTTGTGGCGATAAAATGCTCTCTTCTATCCTCGATCCATTTGATGGGAAGCTCGAAGCGTAATGAGGCAGCAAGAACAAGGATGTCCTCGGGATAGATTTCACCGCGAACACCAAAGCCGCCGCCGACGTGATACTCAATAAGATGTAATCGGGACGTAGACCGGCTGAAAATCCGGGCAAGAGACTCACGGTTTTTATGCGGGATCTTTGCCGCGCCGTGAAGCTCAAGAACGTCATTTGCGGCGTCATAGCGCCCGATTGCACCGCGTGTTTCCATCGGGACACCGGAATGGCGGCTCATTTTGAGCTCCATCTCTACGATCGCATGCGCTTTCGCAAAGGCTAGGTCGATGTCCCCGAACCCTCTGTTGAATACGGCTGCCTCAGTTGACAGTCCGTCTTCAAATTCACCGCTTGCAGTGCAAGCGTCCGTCAGCACAGGCAGGGACTCAACATCGACCTCCACCAAGTCTGCTGCATCTTCGGCTACGTAAGGATCGATGGCGAATACGGCAGCTACCGGCTCGCCTACATAGCGCACTCTACCGCGGGCCAGCACCGGCTGGCGATACGGCTCCAACTTTTCTATCTTACCTT
>JAQGKN010000600.1 GCA_028290085.1 Hyphomicrobiales bacterium | reverse complement strand
GACGACGGACGCGAGCGAAGCGGTCATCCCCCTGCCAATGGGCGGCGCCAAGGGTGCGGGACTTGCTCTCATGAATGAGTGTCTGACCAGTGTCCTCGCCGGAGCGCCCGTCCTCTCGGCTATGCTCGGGCCCAATGGCAAGCGCCGTCATGGGCAAAATGCGACGATGATCCTGATCGATATCGCTCGCTTCCGGGCCGTCGGTGATTTTACATCCGACATCGACGTGCTCACGGGCATCATCCATGGCTTGCCTCGCATGGAGGGGGCGGAGGATATCCGCCTTCCTGGCGAACGCGGTGCCGCGGCGGCCGCGCGCGCGCGTACGAACGGCGTTCGCGTCGGAGCCAAGAGCTGGGATGAACTTCGGACGCTCGCCGAACAGCTCGGCGTGCCCATGCCCGCCGTGACCAACTGACTGCATCGGCGCATAAGGCGCCGCGCAGAAGACAAAAAACAAAGATCTATTGGGGGAAATGCCATGCACAGACTGTTTCGCGCCGCGAGCGCCTGCCTCGCCGTCGCGGCAACTCTCGCCAGCCTGCCCGCGCAGGCGGATGCACTCGCGGATTTCTATCGCGGCAAGAACATCTTCTTCATTGTCGGTTCTGATCCTGGGGGAAGTTTCGGGCCTTATGCGCAGGTGCTGGCCGAGCATATGCCCAAATACATTCCTGAAAATCCCAAGATCATCATCAAATACACCGGCGGACAGTCGGGTGGTCTGCAACTCGCCAATACGATCCAGAGCGTGATGCCCGCCGATGGGCTCAACATGGCGATGACGCAGCAAACCATTGTGCTGAACCAGGTGCTGCAGCCCCAATATGCCAAATACGATGCACGCCAATGGTTGTGGCTCGGCAATATGGCGCCGGTGCGCAACATGCTGGCGCTGTGGCATAGCGCCAAGGCGCAGACCATCGAAGAGGCCAAGAAAACCGAGGTCATCATCGGAGCCACGGGCCCAAGCTCGCCGACCTTCATCGTGCCGAATCTGCTGAACAGGTTTCTCGGCACCAAGTTCAAGATCGTGACGGGCTACAAGGGCGCGGCCGATCTCAATTTGGCGATGGAGCGCGGCGAGATTGAGGGTCGGGGTGCTTCCTGGGTCAGCGTGCAACTCGCCATGCCCGAGGCCATTGCCGATGGCCGCATCAAGCCGATCGTTTTCGCCTCGATCACGCGAGACCCGAGCGCGCTCAATGTCCCGACGCTGGCGGAGTTGATGACCGACCCGGTGCAGAAGCAGGTCGCGGAATTTCTCTCCGCCGAATCAGACTTTGGCCGAAGCGTCTTTCTTCCGCCTGGCGTCCCGGCCGACCGTGTGGCCATGCTGCGCGCTGCGTTTGAGAGCACGATGAAGGATCCGGCCTTTCTGGCCGATGCCAAGCGCCTCTCCTTGACGATCGAGCCCATGCCTTATCAGGAACTGGAGCGGATCACGCTGAAAGTGGTGAACGCGTCCCCGGACGTGATCGAGCTGGCCAAGTAAGAGCGCCGCGCTTCAAGCCGGGACGGGGCCGACGGGAATCCCCGCGCCCTGCTCCCGGCTTCGCCTGACGATCCAGGCAAAGAACAGGATTTCCACGGCTGGGCCCATAGGCAGCGAGAGCGCGCCGGCGACAGTCCGAGCCAGAAGCGGTGTCAGCCAGACGAGCGCCAGAAGGCTAATTTCGTAGGGCACAAAGCCTTTTTCGAGCGCGTAGGACACGGCCAGCGCTATCGCGGGGGTCAGCAGCACCATGTCGTAATCGACGCTATAGGGCGTCGACACGAGGGCGGCGATCATCAAGGCCGCACCTTTCAGTCGCGGGTCGGCAGCCGAAGTCCAGAGGCGCGCAAGCACGATGAGAACGACGGCGGTCGTCAGAACCTGCACCGCGTAGGCGAGTTGGATGGGGCCGCCGATAAGGCGCACGGCCGCGAAGACCGTCTGGATCTTTTCCCAGCCGGTCGCTCCGAGTTCGAGCGTCAATCTGCGGGTCTCCGGCAGACTGTCGAAAAAGGCGAGCCAGGGCGAGGCTCCCAGCCAAGCGTAAAGCGCCAGCGTCATCGCCAGCCACGTCATGCATCCCGCAGCAATCGCTTTCCAGTGGCGCCCGGCCAGCAATGCGACAGGCAGCACAAGCATGAATTGCGGCTTGTAGGAGAGCAGCGCGAACAGGGAGCCGGCGAGCCAAGGCCGCCGCTGCAGCTGCAGCGTTCCCGTTGCGAACAAAAAGGCGGTCAGGAAGCCGTTTTGGCCGTGCCCCGCGTTCACGAAGACGGCAGGGGAGGCGGCGGCAACAAGGGCGACCTGCCAGCGGGGCGCAAGCCTTTTGCCCAGCGCCGCGAGAACGGAGACCAGGTAGAGCCCGAAGGTGGGGCCGAGCCAGATTGCCAGCGCCCAGAAATAGGGCAGCGTAGCCAGGAGGGCGGCGACTGGGAGGAAATAGGGCGGGTAGTGCCAGGGTGTCAGGCCCACATCCGGTCCGAAAAAGTCGCGCATCATGGCGCCGTGTCGCGCGATGGAAAAGGGCGCCTCCGGATGCCCGGCGAGGACCGCGCGCCCGGCTGTCCAGATCATTGAGAAATCGGTTGCGATAGGCCGCCCTGCCGTATCGAGCACACCGTTGCGCGTTGCAATCAGCACGACGAAGGCTGTGAGATACCCCCCGACCAGCATGGCCGAATAGACGGTAAGACGCTGAAGGCTGAGCCAGCCACCGCCGGCGAGCGCGCTGTCGAGTGCGGTGAGACGGCTGTTTGATCGATCGGTTCGGGTCATGACGCGCCGGGCAGGAGGGCTTGCCTGCAATTTAGCCCAAGCGCGCTAACGAATGCCTGACAGCGCCTGCAATGCCGAACAGCTCAAGATTTCGCAGGGGCTTTCACGTGCCGATCACGCTGGGGTCTGGCTGAGACGTGGCCTGCGTCTGAGAGGGCGTTTTCTGCGAAATCATCGAGTTCTCCCCTGTAAGGACCGTGCTCTAGGTTCATCTGCGTTGCATCCTTGGCTGAAAAGGTGCAGATGCGGAACGAGAGTTGCTCGTTACCCGTTCAGCCGGGACGTAGCGGCTCGCCCGTTTTGTTCAACGTTCCCATCATTCAACGTTTCCACGGAGGCACCCATGGCGAAGAAACCGGCCGATTCCACCAGCGAGAGCAAGGCAGCGCCCAAGGCGAATTCCGCTTTCATGAAGCCGTTGCAGCCCTCGAAGGAATTGGCGGCCGTCGTCGGCGCCGATCCTCTGGCCCGCTCTGAAGTGGTCAGCAAGGTCTGGGAATATATCAAGAAGAACAACCTGCAGAACCCCGAGAACAAGCGTGAGATCCTCGCCGACGACAAGCTCGAGCACGTGTTCGGCAAGAAGAAGGTGACCATGTTCGAAATGAACAAGCACCTTGCTGCTCATCTGAAGGCTGTCTGATATCAAGACTCAATGCCGGGCGCCGGACCTCCTGTCCGCCGCGCCCGGCTCTTTCGTTCAGAGATTCTGACTGGCAGGCCGCGCGATTGACGCCCGCCTCCAGGGACCGTTTCCTGCCAGCGCGACGCGCGGCACGATGGTTGCTCCTGCTTCCCAGAAAATACGTTTCATTCTGCCTTTCGGCGGGAAAGATCCATGCTCGGACACATTCCCATTACATCGTGGCGGGTATCTCGGGTGCCTCTGGCCCCGGAGGAACGCTCGGCGGTACCGTCGGAGGAATACCTAGGGGTTCAGGGGTGGGGTCCGTCACGGGCACGGGTTGCACCTCGGGCGGGGTCACCGGCGGCTCCTCTGGGCCCGGTGGAACGGGCGGATAGGTGGGCGTATCGCCGGGTTGGCCGGGTGCTGTTCCCGGCGGCTTTGGCATGTCGGGCATATCGTTTCCTTTCAAGCTATGGGCAAAGTCGTGGGTCAACCGCGCTTCCGGCGCGAGGTTCCTGTTTGCGAGGCGTTGAACGTCCGGTGAGGGTTGGCGTTGTCGAACGCGCTCCGCGTGAGCGGCCTCTCCTATTCAGCAGGTATGCGTGACCGTCATTCGCCTTCTCACCTGGAATGTTCATCGATGCCTCGGTGTCGATGGACGCATCTCCCCGCAGCGAATCGCCGAGGTGATCGGGCAGGCGCGACCTGATGTCGTCGCGCTTCAGGAGGTCGATGTCTTGCGCAAGCGCACGGGTCTCGTCGATCAGGCTGACGAGATTGCGCGGGCTCTGGGCATGAACTCGCATTTCAATCCGGCGGTGCGCGTGCTCGAGGAACTCTACGGCGATGCGATCCTGACGACACTGCCGTCCAAACTTATGCACACGGGCCGGTTGCCGGGACGTCCGGGCCTGCGCACGCTGGAGCCGCGCGGAGCGTTGTGGGCGCAAATCGAGGCGGGCGGCATGTCGCTGCAGGTCGTCAACACGCATCTCTCGCTGGTCGCTCGCGAGCGGCGCACGCAGACGGATGCGCTGTTTGGTCCCGAATGGATCGGCCGGGCCGATTGCACCGGGCCAGTGGCGCTGGTCGGCGACTTCAATCTCGTGCCGCGCTCGCGGGTCTATGGGCGGCTGTCGCGGCGCATGAACGATGCGCAACGCGCACCGGGGATGGGAAAGCCCAAGCCGACGTTCCCCGCAGGGTTCCCGGTGCTACGGATCGACCATGTATTTACGCGCGGAGCCGTAACAGTGCGCAGCGTTGAGGTGATCCGCACGGAAGTGACCCGCGTCGCTTCCGATCACCTTCCTCTGGTGGTGGAATTCGAGCTTCACGCTGAGGGGTCGCAGGTTCCCGGCGCGGCGTAGGCAGAGACGCCGCGGAGTGGCGGCAAGTCGATCTTGCGACGGGCGGCGGCGCGGCGCCATGGGCGCCACGCATCCGTGATATCGAAGGGATCCCCCAGGTGCCAACGCGCCACGAAGGCCGAAAACAGGCTTGGGCTGCGGTGCGTGAAAGGTCGAAGTCGACCATCGGCTCCTCCGCCCAACGCATGAATTGCACGTGCGAGGCTGCGATGGGCCGTCAATGCTTGTGCCATGTCATCGGCCGTGCAGCCGAGGAAGTGACCGATCAGGCGATTTCGGAAGGCTGCGATCGAGGCGCGATTGACGCAACGGGCATCGCCCACATCTCCTTCAATCGCGATGTCGCACTCCGTATCGAAGCCGAAGGAGCGATTGTTCAGGTTGGCAGAGCCGACGCGCAGCAGTACGTCGTCGATGATCGTGACCTTGGAATGAACGATCACGCAATCGCCGCGCTCCGTGCGGGCGGCGAAGGCGTGAAAGCGCCCATACAGGTCGGCGGCACGCAATCTCGCCAGCAGGGCCTCCCGCGCGCTGTCCATGATAGTGCGGTCGATCAGGCCGGCGCTCGTCGGGGAGGTCACGACGACCACCTCCGGGCCGCGCTCTTCCTGAAGGCGCGCGGATAAGGCCCTGCCGATGGACGCTGACGCGAAATACTGATTTTCCAAATAGATGACATCGCGCGCCGCGGCGATTGCGGCCAGATGCAGACGCTCGTTCTCGCGAACAGCTTGCGTGCCCTTGCGCGCCTGACGCGTGCGGGAGATGGCGATATCGGTTGGCCCTATATCGGCCGTAACGTGATCGGGCCAGCAGATCGAGGGGCCGTTAGCGCTCTCGGTCTGTTCGTCCGTGTGCGGGAGAATTTGACCCGTCGAATCATGCCAGCGCTGGCGGCCGAGATCTCCGAGCGCGCGAGCGGCCGGGCCTTCAACCATCATCATCACGTCATGGCGCGGCGGATAGGGCTTGCCGGACGCAGGCAGTCGCCGAGCCGGTTCGCTGTCGTGATGATGATGTGTGTCCCAGCGACCCATCGCGAAATCGCCGCCGCCGCAGAAGGCTATCTGGTCGTCGATAACCAGGATTTTCTGATGGTGGCAGG
>JAQGKN010000541.1 GCA_028290085.1 Hyphomicrobiales bacterium | reverse complement strand
CCGCTGGCATTTTTGATTTCACCAGAGCGATCTGCTTTTCGGCAAAGATTCGCACTTCGGCATCGCTCTCGAGCCCCGCCAACAGCGCCTCCGGATCGAGGCCAGTCGAGGGCAGGCGAGTTGCCTCGGGGGGGCGCGTGGCGATCTTGAGGCTCTCGAGCCAGGCGTCCTCGTGCAGATGGTCGATCTGGGCCTGCAATTCGTCGCGACGACTGACCGCCCGTGCCTTGGTTCTGTCATGCAGCGGCGTTGTGCCCGTCAGCGTCACACGCACAGCGCTGAGCCGCCCCTCGGTTTCGGCGAGTTTATCGGCGAGTGCATGATGCAACAGGTTGGGCAGCGCACTTTCGTCGTCCAGCCCGTCTATATCCAACGTCGCGTGCACCCAGCGTGCCTTGTCAACGACGAGGCGGCGCACGTCGGTAACCCGCCCATCCGCGACATCGACCAGAACGGCGCCCTTCGCACCGCATTCGCGCACGCTGCGGCCCTGCAGATTGCCGGAATAGACGATGTGCGGCTGCTCATGCAGCAGCGCATAATCATGCACGTGGCCGAGCGCCCAATAATCATAGCCGCGTGCGACGAGATCGCCGATGGAGCAGGGCGCATAGGTGGCGTGTGCTGCGTTGCCTTCGAGCGAGGTATGCAGCATGCCGATGTTGAACCAGCCGGGAACAGCGGGCGGATAGGTAAGCGCGTAATTGTCGAGGGCTGCTCGGTCAGGAAAACCTCGCCCGTGGATGGCCACTTTCAGCGCCTCGATGCGCTTCGTCTCAGCCTTGCGCGTGGAAAACTCCATCACGCTCGCGGGCAGGGTCACCGCCTTGGTGATCTCGCTTTCGGCATCGTGATTGCCGCGAATGAAATAGACCGGGATTTCCGCGCGCGCGAGCCGCGCCACCTCGCGGTTGAAGAACAGGCCAATGGAAGTGTCCTTCCAGTCGCCGTCATAGATATCGCCTGCGATGAGCATGAAGGCGACTTTTTCTGCGATTGCGCGGGCGACGAGCTCGGAGAAAGCTTCCCGGCTGGCTGCGGCGAAGCGGCGGGCGACGTCCTCGTCCTTCATCGAGAGGCCCGTCAGCGGGCTGCCAAGATGCAGATCCGCTGCATGCAGAAAAGTGAAATCCATCGGCAATGTTCCGGCTGTAGTTCAGTGACATCTCAGCGAATCGTCGTGAGATGCGCATAAGAATTTAGCACGTGCCGACGGCGTTGCGTCTGGCATGATATTCAGCTGGAATTTCCTCAGACGAGAGCGCTACGGGAAATAAGGCGGCCGCATGCAGGTCGACACTCAATAAATCGTAGAAGTGACTTGCATTTTTTCAGGGACCGCTTCATATAGGCACTGTCGATGGACGGCCAGATGACTTGGTCTCGCGCTGAAGCAATTTCGCGCTTGCTGATACTCTTCGCACCCGAAAATGCAAATTCGACGGTCTGCGTTCGCGCAGGCAAGCTAAATCTATGTTCTTGAAAAGGAAGTTTCCATGGCTACGGGAACTGTTAAGTGGTTCAACCCTGAAAAAGGCTTTGGCTTCATCGCGCCGGATGGCGGCGGAAGCGACGCTTTCGTGCACATCAGCGCCGTTGAGCGCTCTGGCATCGGCAACCTCCGCGAAGGTCAGAAGGTCGAGTTCGAACTCGTCTCCGACCGTAAGAGCGGCAAGATGTCTGCCGACCACCTCAAGGCTCTCGACTGATTGCGTCGCTGGCAGCCGTGGTTATCCATGAGACTGCCGGCAGCCGATAACGATCAGGTGCTCGACCACGGATGAAATGGCGGGCGTTAAGATTGGTTCGGTAGCATTCTGTACGACGAGGTGCTCTGCACCTCACTAGCCCCGCGCCGCATGTCGGCCGCGGGGCTTTTTTTATCCCACCGCGCAGGAGAGCAGCATGGCCAAGAGTCAGAAACGCAGCAATCGCGAAGTCAAAAAGCCCAAGGCCACCAAGGTCGCCTCGGCCGAGACCGCCTCTTCCATGCTGACTCGCGGCATGACCGCCCCGGTGAACGGCCCCAAAAAGAAGGGCTGAGGACAGCCGTCCTCACACCCAACTGCATGCCGGCGATTGCCAGAGCTTCCGGTACGCGCCACTATGCCCCCGAACTCCTCGCAAAGAGGGGATGAGCGAAGATCCGGCCTCGCGCCGCCTTCACCACGGGGGGAGAAAGCCATGGCTGAAAACTGTCTTCGCGCGTCCTTGCTTTGCGCGCTCTCAATCAGCGCGCTCTTCGCGGCATCCAGCGTGCAAGCGCAGACGGCGACGCCATCCAACCCATTGAAAAACTGGACTCCCGTCACCGAGGACGTGCTCCGCAAACCGCCGGATGGCGACTGGCTGATGTGGCGGCGCACCTATTCCAACTGGGGCTATAGCCCGCTCGACCAGATTACCAAGGATAACGTCAGGAATCTGCGTGTTGCCTGGACATGGTCGCTGACCTCGGGCGTCACCGAGATCGAGCCGCTGGTGCATGACGGCGTGATCTTCGTGACCAACGCGGGCGACCGGATTCAGGCGCTGAACGCCGCCAACGGCGACCTGCTCTGGGAATATCGTCGCGACATCTCGCCCAAGCTGATCGCGCAGGGCGGCAACACGCTCGCCAAGCGAAACATGGCGATCTACGACGACAAGCTGTTCATCGCGACGTCGGATGCGCATCTGGTGGCGCTCGATGTCCGCACCGGCAAGGTGGCCTTCGACCACACCGTTGCCGACTGGAACAAGGGCTTCCGCTATTCGAGCGGCCCCTTCATGGCCAATGGCACGCTCATCGCCTCGATGAGCGGATGCAATGCTGCGCAGGCGGGCGGCTGTTTCATCACCGGACACGACCCAAAGACGGGTGAAGAGCGGTGGCGCGTTCACACCGTCGCGCAGACCGGCGACCCCAACGAGAAGACCTGGAACGGCCTACCCATCGAACAGCGTTTTGGCGGGTCCGCCTGGATTGCGGGCAGCTACGATCCCGAGACGAACACGGTGTTCCACGGTGTCGGCCAGCCCTATCCTTGGATCGCGGAAATGCGCGGCACGCTGCCGAAGAAGGAAGGTTTCGACAACAGCGGGCTCTATACCGATTCGACGCTGGCCATCGATCCGGGTACCGGCAAGCTGAAATGGCACTACCAGCATCTGGCGAACGATACGCTCGATCTCGACTATGCATACGAGCGCATTCTCGTGGATCTGCCCTTCGAGGGTAAGATGCGCAAAACCGTGGTAACCGCAGGCAAGCTTGCTATCGTGGAAGTGCTCGACCGAACCACGGGGCAATTCCTCTGGGCCAAGGAAACCGTGCATCAGAACATCGTCTCGGCCATCGATCCGAAGACGGGCGAGAAGCGGCTGAACCCAGATGCGATCCCGCACATCGGCAAGACAACGGTGAATTGTCCGGCGGATCCTGGCGCGCGCGGCTGGCCCTCGACCGCCTATAGCCCGAAGACGCAGATGCTCTATCTCCCGCTGACGGAATTCTGCTCCAACACCACGCCGGCGCCGCTCGATCCGGGTGAGGCCTATACGGGCGGCGGACGCGCGGTCTATGCGCGCATTCCGGTGCCCGGCAGCGACGGCAATTTCGGCCGCGTTGATGCGATCAATCTGACCGACCGAACGCAGGCTTGGTCCTATCGCGAGCATACGTCGGCCAGCAGTGCGGTCCTGCCGACAGCGGGCGGGCTTGTATTCACGGGCTCGCTCGACCGCATGTTCCGCGCGCTCGACGACACGACGGGCAAAGTGCTTTGGGAGATGCGCACCAACAATTCGTTGAACGCACCGCCGATCAGCTTCACCGCTGGCGGCAAACAATATATCGCGGTGGCCGTTGGAAACGGATCCTCGCAACTGCGTTCCCTGAACACGTTGACGCCGGAAGTGAAGAACCCGGACGGCGGCTCCATGCTTTGGGTGTTCACACTGCCATGAATCTTCGCATTGTCTCTGTCGCGCTCGCCGCGCTCGTACTTGTATCCGCACGCGCGGAGGCGGCGGGCGGCCCTGTCTTTTCCAAGGAGCAGGCGGAGCGCGGGCGTGAGGCATACGTGCATTCCTGCGTCATGTGCCATGGCGAGGGACTGGACGATGGTGACTTCGGCGGCGCGCCGCTGCGCGGCTCGTGGTTTCGGGGGCATTGGGGCAGCGGCGACGTTGCTGCCCTGTTCAGCTATTTGAAAACCGCGATGCCGCCGGACAATCCCGCAAGTCTGAGCGACAAGAGCTATTCCGACATCACGGCTTATATTCTTCTGCGCAATAATTATCCGGCAGGTGACAGCGACATGCCGCCTGACGAAGACGCTCTGGCGAAGATGAGTCTGCAGCGCTAGCCCGGATCGAACAGGATCGATTGCAGGTTCGCACCGAGACGGTCGATGATGATGCCATCGGGCAACGCGACGACGGGCTCCAGGCGCAACACATAGCGCGAAAAGGCAAGGCCCAGCATCTGCGTCGCCAGCAGACCGATGCAGACAGGTGCTCGTTCGGATCCGCAAATGGAAACGACCATGGGCGCGATCTGCTCGCGAACGATTTGCGTCATCCGCGCACGCGCCTGCTCGTGCGTGATGGCGACACGCAAGAGCGCGGGCAGTTCACCGTTGTCATTCTCCCAGCGCCACAGGAAATGTCGGACCAGCGCGCGGCCGACCTCGTCGCGTGGGACAGTGGCGATTTCTGGAAGCTGCAAATCGAAGTTTGCAGCGGCGGCGAAAAGCCCTTCCTTGCTGCCGAAATATCGCATGACCATTGATGGATGGATCTCGGCCACCGAAGCGACGGCGCGGATGGTCGTGCGCTCGTAGCCAAGCGTTCCAAACAAGTCGCGCGCGGCGATGCGGATGCGCTGGCGGGCCGCCTGCGAACGTGGGCCACCTTGTGCGGCTGCCGCGTTCATCGCGGTGGCAGTTCTGCAATGTTGCGCGCCAGGGCCGCGCGCACCATGGGCAGGGTTCCTGCGAATGAAATCGCAGCGTTACGCAGCTTCTGTACGACCGGCGATCTGGCTGTGCCCATACGCGTCAGCCGATCCGTAAGGGCGACGACGCGCGCTGCGATCTTGTGGCGGTCCGCCGCCCAGGCATCGATGCGTGTCTCGTCGCCGTCTTCCATGGACGCCGCGAGAGCTTGCGCCAGTGCGATTGCATCCTGAATGCCGGTGTTCATTCCCTGACCGCCGGCGGGGCTGTGGACATGCGCGGCATCACCGCAAAGAAGAACGCGCCCCTTGCGCGGACTTTGCGTCGTGCGGTGGTGAACGTGGAAGCGTGAACTCCAGAGGACCTCGCGCACAGTTGCAGGCCGCGCAATCGGGCCGCGCGTATCGATCAACGCCTGCACATCGGCGAGCGATGGAACGGCGGGCGCATCGTCCATGGTGGCGACAATGCGATAGCAATGGCCGGGCAGGGGGGCGGCGACGAGCAATCCATCTGGCGCAAGAAAGAGATTCACCTCCTCGCGGCTCTCCGGCCAATCCATACGCACGTCGGCGAGCACGAATCCTTGCTGATATGCGCCACCGTCAAACGCGATCTGCGCGGCGTCGCGAACGCGGCTGTGCATGCCATCGCAACCGACGAGCCAACGCGTTCGAACACCGCGGCGCGTTCCGTTGCTTTTCAGCGTCGCGCGCAGGCCTTCGCCATCGCGTTCGTATCCAAGAAAGTCACAGGGGCGTTCGACGCCGCCGCCCAGTTGTTCGAGTCTCGCCAGAAGAATGGCTTCCGTGCGATTCTGCGGACACATGAGCGCGAAGGGGTAGGCGCTCGGAAGGGTTGAGAAATCGACTGTGATCAGCGCGTGGTCGCGATCGCGGACAAGAAAGGTCGGTACCTTCAGGCCTTCTTCGAGCAGGCGCTCGGTCGCGCCCAGCGCTTCGAGGGCTTCGAGCGTGCGGGCATGAATGACAGCGGCGCGCGAAGTGTTGGCACCCGCCGGTTGTGCGTCGACGATCTGCGCGGAGACACCGAGGCGTCGTAATTCGGCTCCCAGCGCCAATCCGGTTGGGCCGGCTCCAACGATCAGGATTTCGACGTCTACATCGCGTCCGCTCATAGCGAAGCTCCCGTTTTCTCACCCATGCAAACGCATGTTTGCATGGCGGAAGCCGGTGTCAACACACGACAATCTGGCATCCGTGGCCCGAATGCGACAAGGCCCCGAAATCTCGGCAACTGCCGGTACTTCGGCGCTGCA
>JAQGKN010000436.1 GCA_028290085.1 Hyphomicrobiales bacterium | reverse complement strand
TCTTTTATCCATGGCAGCGCTGGCAGTTCCTTGGACTGCGTCTCGCGGAGGATGTCCGATGAACCATCATGTTGCGAGCGCGCGGCCCGATGACGAACCCGCCGCTCAGGAAGCTGGCTTCGCGCAGGCCGTCATCGACGGGCTCAGCAGCGAGCAGAAAACGCTGCCCTGCCGCTTCTTCTACGACGCCATCGGCAGCGAGCTGTTCGAAGAGATCACGCGCGTGCCGGAATATTACCCGACACGCACCGAAGCCGCCTTGCTCGAAGGAAGTGCTGCCGGCATCGCCGCGCGCACGAAGCCCGGCACGGTGCTCGTGGAGTTTGGCTCCGGATCAAGCCGCAAGACGGAGATCCTTCTGGCGCAGATGCCGCATCTGGCCGCTTACGTACCGATCGACGTGTCGGAGGATGCCCTTCGCGAAGCGCAGGAGCGTCTGGCACAGCGCTTTCCCGCGCTCGAGGTTCTGCCGGTCGTCGGCGACTTCGGCGCCGATCTGCATCTGCCGCGCGAGCTGGCGGACGCACCTCGGCTCGGCTTCTTTCCGGGCTCAACCATAGGCAATCTGGTGCCGCACGATGCGCAGGCGCTGCTTGCACAGATGGGGCGACAGCTTGATGGCGGCCGGCTGATCGTCGGTGTCGATTTGCGCAAGGACCTTTCGGTGCTGATCCCCGCCTATAACGATGCTGCGGGCGTGACGGCAGCTTTCAATCTCAACCTGCTGACGCGCATCAATCGCGAACTTGGTGGTGATTTCGATCTGCGCGGCTTCCGCCACGACGCCGTGTGGAATGGCGAGGAGGGACGCATCGAGATGCATCTCGTCAGCCGTCGCGCGCAGGAGGTTCACCTGCAGGGCCATGTGTTCTCCTTCAGGGAAGGGGAGCACATCCACACGGAGAATTCCTACAAATACACGCTGGAGGGCTTCCGCCGCGTGGCGGAAGGCGCTGGCTGGCGCGTTACCTCGGTCTGGACCGACGCGCGGGACTGGTTCAGCCTGCAGGAATTGTCGCGCGACTGAGCGCCTCGGGCGTCGTCTTTTCAGGGGCACTTGTTCCAATCGGTGCTGGACAGTAAAAACCGGGGTGAGACGCGGCGAAACATCGGCCGCGCGCACGCACCAACCCTGGGACACCGGCCATGAACACCCACGCCAAACCCTCCAAGCTGGTCAAAGGCGCGACTGGCGATTGGGAAATCGTTGTCGGCATGGAAATCCATGCCCAGGTGACCTCGAACTCGAAACTCTTCTCCGGAGCATCGACCGAGTTCGGCGGCGAGCCCAACAGCCATGTCTCGCTGGTGGACGCGGCCATGCCGGGCATGTTGCCGGTCATCAACGAGGAATGCATCAAGCAGGCCGTGCGCACCGGCCTCGGCCTGAAGGCGCAGATCAACAATCGTTCGACCTTCGACCGCAAGAACTCCTTCTACCCCGATCTGCCGCAGGGTTATCAGATCAGCCAGTTCAAGAGCCCCATCGTCGGCGAGGGTGAGGTGATCGTCGATGTCACCGCGACCGAGCAGATCGTCGTCGGCATCGAGCGGCTGCATCTCGAGCAGGACGCCGGCAAGTCACTGCATGACCAGTCCGCGACCGAAAGCTATGTCGACCTGAACCGTTCGGGCGTCGCGCTGATGGAGATCGTCTCCAAGCCCGACATTCGTTCTGCCGACGAGGCGCGCGCTTACGTGACGAAGCTGCGCACAATATTGCGCTATCTCGGCACCTGCGATGGCAACATGGAAGAAGGCAGCCTGCGCGCCGATGTGAACGTTTCCGTACGCCGCCCCGGCGGCCCGCTGGGCACGCGTTGCGAAATCAAGAACGTCAACTCCATCCGCTTCATCGGACAGGCCGTGGACGTCGAGGCACGCCGCCAGATCGCAATCCTCGAAGACGGTGGCTCCATCAATCAGGAGACGCGCCTGTTTGATCCCGGCCGTGGCGAGACGCGTTCGATGCGCTCGAAGGAGGAGGCGCATGACTATCGCTACTTCCCCGATCCCGATTTGCTGCCCCTCGAATTCGATCAGGCGTTCGTCGATGAACTCGCTTCGCATCTGCCCGAGCTGCCCGACGAGAAACGCTCGCGCTTCATCGCGCAATACGGCCTGCCGTCCTACGACGCTGGCGTGCTGGTGATGGAACGCGAGTCCGCCGATTACTTCGAAGCCGTGGCCAAGGGACGCGATGCGAAGATCGCCGCGAACTGGGTGATCAACGAGCTCTTCGGACGCCTGAACAAGGAAGGCGCAGCGATTGCGACCTCGCCCGTCTCGGCCGATCAGCTTGGCGCGATCGTCGATCTCATCACGTCAGCAACCATTTCAGGCAAGATCGCCAAGGACCTTTTCGAGATCGTCTGGGCTGAAGGCGGCGATCCGAAAGAGCTCGTCGAGACGCGCGGCATGAAGCAGGTGACCGATACCGGCGCGATCGAAAAGGCTGTCGACGAGATCATCGCAGCCAATCCCGACAAGGTCGCGCAGGCTCAAGCCAAGCCGACGATGCTCGGCTGGTTTGTCGGTCAGGTGATGAAGCAGACGGGTGGCAAAGCCAATCCGCAGGCCGTCAACGACGTGCTGAAACAGAAGCTCGGGATCTGAAATCACGCATTCTGCGCAGCAGCGAATCTCGCTGCTGCGTGATTTTTAAAAGCGCCGCGGGAGTTCGCGGCGCTTTTTTTTCGTCCCGAGCGCAAAAAAAATGTCATGCACCGAATTTTTTTTCGAGGCATTTCGGGCGCGTCTCGACCTCGCGTGAGGGCATGCGCGCGTGGCTTTGCATGCCGCACAACGCCACCTGAAAAACGCACCGGTAATCGCTCGGAAACGCATTTCTAGCTTGACAAGAACGTCCCCTAGAAACGTCCAGACTAGTTTCGAAGAATGCGGCCCGATTTGCGAATGTGCCTGCAAAACGGGAATTTTCGCGCGACGGTTGCATTCGAGCCAATGGCCGGAGAGGGGCGTTCAACGGCTTGCCGCCACTCTTCGCGTCGTCTGTTTCGGTCTGCGAAGGATGCTTCGAATCGTGTTCGTTGAAGGCAACTCGGAGCATGTGTTTGCGCCGTTCGAACGCATCATCAAGCATGCATCGCCCGCCCGTTACTCGTCGTAACGCATGTAATGAGACCATCAGACACTTGCACGACTGATTAACAAAGGTACGTTATCCAAGCCTAATGTCGGCTGCATAATCTCTTGGCTTGCCGACACATAAATCAGAGGGGACCTCAGATGGCGAAGGCAACAACGAAGCGTAAGCCGGCAGCGAAGAAGACCGCTGCCAAAAAGAGCGCTGTGAAGAAGACCGCTGCGAAGAAGACAGTTCGCAAGGCCGCTACGAAGAAGACCGCCGTCAAGAAGACGGCCCGCAAGGCCGTTGCCAAGAAGGCGACGACGCGCAAGGCTGCCGTGAAGAAGACGGCTCGCAAGACCGCGACGAAGAAGACCGCCGTCAAGAAGACCACGGCCCGCAAGGCCGTTGCCAAGAAGGCGACGCGCAAGACCGCCGTCAAGAAGACCGCTCGCAAGGCTCCCGCCAAGAAGGCCGTCGCCAAGAAGGCCGTCCGCAAGGTTGCTACGCGCAAGCCGAAGACCACGACGCCGGCTCCGGAACAGGCCTGATATCAGGCGCCCTCGGGCTCGAAACATGACCGGGATCCGGGCGCAATGGCTGCGAGCAGTCGTTTCGCCAGGCTCGCCGGTTGAATGCAACGGACATGAGCGTCGAGACCTGAGGGTTTCGGCGCCTACCGTCATGCGTCCAGGCGCGCCTCTCTCTTCCGTTCGCGGATTGGAGAGGCGCGTGTGCTCGTGAATGCCATGAACCATGGGTTCATGAAGGGCGCCATGGGCGCGCGGGATGCTACTGCCGCTCGACGCAGGGCCCCGAAAACTCCCGCCAGATAAGTCCAGCATCGCTTCCAGTCCGCTTCATCTTCTGCCATTCCGCCGCGCATTTCGCGAGCCGGCGACGCAACTCCACTTTCGACAGCGGTGTTGAAGGAGGAGGGACTGCGGTTTGCGTTTTGGCGGGGTTGTTCAAGGCCGCCGCCTGCGCAAAGGCTGACGCGAGCGCGAACACAGCAACAGACGTCACAATCAAAGCCGCTCGTCTCGACATGCCTGTGCTGACCTGAATGCGCATCATTGGATGGTCATAGCATGGGCGCAGATCTGGTGCATGACATGCAAGGTGGTGTCCACAGAGGGTTTTATCGCGCCTGCTCGGCGGTATCGAGCGGCATGACGCGCGCCGTATGCAATGTACGCAATAGGCCTTTGCGCTTTGCCTCATAATAATAGCCGCGCGAATAGAGCGAGGCTGCGCGCGTTTCGTTGCCGCCCGACACGATCCACGCATTGGCCAGGTAAGGCATCGCATAAGTGAGGTTGGTGTCCGCATCGAGCAGACCCGCGGGCGCACCCCGGTAACCCATCTGGCGCGCAGTC
>JAQGKN010000471.1 GCA_028290085.1 Hyphomicrobiales bacterium | reverse complement strand
CAAGATGGTGCTAGACGTTAATAGCCTCGTGAAGCAGTATTCAAATAATGGCCAGATGATATTCGACATTCGCGAGCAAATCGCAGATCTGTCGGAACGGAAGACCTTGTATCCCGTCGACATCATCTTGACGGGCACGCCTGCGGGCGTGGGCAACGGTCGTGGTGAGTTTCTGAAGAGCGGCGATACCGTCACGATCCGAATCGAAGGTCTCGGGGAACTCGTGACGCACCTGGCTTGAGGGCAGGGGGCGGCGACGCCGCCCTCACACACCCTTCGCGCGTGCCTCGAGTAGCGACAGGGCAACATCAAGGGCCGCGCGGCGTACCGACGCGCGGCCGAGATCGCCGAATCGCCGTTCTTCGACCTGCACCAGGCCGTTGCGTTCGGCGCGCGCGAAATGAACGAGGCCGACCGGCTTGTCGACGCTGCCGCCGCCGGGACCCGCGATCCCCGTGACGGCCACGGAAAGCTCGGCGCGAGAATGGGCGATTGCGCCTTCTGCCATGGCACGGGCGACCGGCGCGCTGACGGCGCCATAAAGCGCGAGCAATTCGGGATCGACACCGAGCATGTCCTGCTTGGCTTCATTGGAGTAGGTGACGAAGCCACGGTCGACCACGTTGGACGAACCGGGCACTTCTGTCAGGAGTCCGGCGAGCAGGCCGCCCGTGCAGGACTCCGCCGTGGCGATGCGCAGACCGAGGCCCGCGCAAGTGGCAATCAGCGCATGGGCGCGCCGGACGAGATCGTTGTCACAGAACAGCGTTTCGAAGTTGCTCATCGGACATATCTCCTAAGTGGGGAGTGTCAGGCGCCACCCAGCGGCAGGCGAATCGTGGCCATAGCCATGGCGGCGATGCCCTCACCCCGTCCCGTAAAGCCCAACCGCTCTGAGGTGGTTGCCTTCACTGCGACACGGTCGAGCGCGAGGCCGCATATTTCGGCGAGACGCGCCCGTATGGCGTCACGATGCGGGCCGACCTTGGGCGCCTCGCAAATAACGGTGCCGTCGAGATGCGCGATCATGCCGCCGCGCGCCGCCACGAGGCCCACCGCATGGCGCAGGAAGATGTCGGTCGAGGCTCCCTTCCATTGGGGATCGGAGGGAGGGAAGTGCGACCCGATATCGGCGTCTGCCAAAGCGCCCAGGATGGCATCGGTGATCGCGTGCATCAACACGTCGGCATCCGAATGCCCGACCAGCGCGTGGTCATGGGGGATCTTCACGCCGCCCAGCCAGACGTGGTCGCCCGGGCCGAACGCATGAACGTCATAGCCTTGCCCAGTGCGGATATCGGCGCAGGCAGCCATCAGCCTTGCTGCGGCCAGCGCGAAATCGTCTGAGGTCGTGACCTTCATGTTTTTCGGGTCTCCCTCGAAACAGATGACGGGATGTCCCGCCCATTCGGCGACAGCCGCGTCGTCGGGGAAGTCGATGAGTCCCGCGCGCGCAGCTGCTGCATGTGCTTCATGGATCAGTGCGTAGGCGAAGGCCTGCGGCGTCTGGATCATGCGCAGACTGTCGCGCGCCAGCGTGGCGATTGTGCGTTCTTGCGCATCGACCTGCTTGATCGTGTCGGTAGCCTTGAGAGCCGGAATCGCAGCGCCATGGCGGTGCGCCTCGGCGACGGCTCTTTGCAGGAGAGCTGCGCCGGGTGTGCAGCGGGCACCATCATGGATCAGCACGACAGCGGGTGGATTGCTGGAAAGGGCGTCCAGACCGGCGCGCACGGAAGCCTGTCGCGTTGCTCCACCCGAGACGGGCTCGCGCAGCAGAGCGCGGGCTCTCGCTGACAGGCTTTGTTTTACTTGCCCATAGAGATCGAGGTCGCCGGCTCCGATCACCGTCTGGATCGGGGCGCTGAGGACGGCCAGCGCCTCGATCGTATGTGCGAGCAGCGATTTTCCTGCGATACTGACATATTGCTTGGGAATCTCGCCGCCCGCGCGCAGGCCGCGTCCGGCCGCGACGAGGACGATTGCGACGCCTGTCGAGAGCGGATTTTCGGGGAGGGCTGCGCTGAGGGACATGAGCCTCTGTCGCGCGAATTCCGGCGTGGGTCAATTCACGGCGTTTGGCGCCGGCGAACGCTTTCGCGCAATTCATTAACCGGTCGTTCACCAGCATCGGCGACTTTCGGGACATGGTTATCCGTCGCCGCCTCCGTGCCGTTCTGATTCCGCTCGTGCTTTATGCCCTGTCGGGCTCAGCTGCGAGCTATTTCGTCTGGCATGCCTACAATGGCTCGCGCGGCCTGAAGGCCAAGGAAGAATATCGCGTCCAGATCGCGAGCCTCACCACCGAGCTGCATGGTCTGCAGGATGAACGTGCAGCCTGGGAGCGCCGGGTGCGGATGATGACCGCCGATTCCATCGAACGAGACCTCCTCGAGGAAGAAGCCCGGATCGAGCTTGGCCGTGTTCAGAAAGACGAGCTGGTCGTGTTTTTCCCGACCAAAAAATAACGCCCAGCCACTGATCGGGCGCGGCTGTCTTTCCTTGCCACAAAATTAGCCTTAACCGAAATTCAGTTGAATATTGTGCATAACGGTAATTCAGTTAATCCGTATA
>JAQGKN010000469.1 GCA_028290085.1 Hyphomicrobiales bacterium | reverse complement strand
TCTGGTCGCGCAATCCTTTGTGCGCAACGCGGAAATCGCCGAACCAGATTGCCAGCTTGTCGCGGTCGGCCTTCTCGCCCGCCTTGCCGACGGCTGCGACGACACGGCCCCAATTGGCATCTTCACCGGCAATCGCCGTCTTCACGAGCGGCGAATTGGCAATGGACATGGCGATGCGTTTGGCAGCAGCGGCGCTCGCAGCTCCCTCCACCGCGATTTCCACGAACTTCCGGCAGCCCTCACCGTCGCGCACCACCTGCTGCGCGAGGTCGAGCAACAGGATGTCGAGCGCGCGCTTGAAGCCGGTAAGGCGCTCGTCGCCTGCGGTCGCGATATGGGGCGCACCGCGCTTGGCGGCGGCGCCGGTCGCAAACAGCATCAATGTGTCTGATGTGGACGTATCGCTGTCGACAGTGATCGAATTGAAGGAAGCAGCCACTGACTTGCTCAGCATCGCCTGCAGGGCAGCCGCATCAATGGAGGCGTCGGTGAAAACGAAGGACAGCATGGTCGCCATATCAGGCGCGATCATGCCCGCGCCCTTCGCCATGCCGTTGATCGTCACTTCCACGCCGTCGATCTTCGCGCGCATGGTTGCAATCTTGGGATAGGTGTCGGTCGTCATGATCGCGCGCGCCGCGTCGAGAATGCCGCCGGGCGTCGCGTCCTTCGCCATGCCCGCGAGCACAGCATCGAACTTGCTCGCGTCGAGCGGCTCACCGATGACGCCTGTCGACGCCAGGAAGATCTCGCTCGGCGGCGCGCCGGTCGCCTTGGCGGCGATCTGCGCCGTGAGTTGCGTCGCGCTGACACCGCTGCGGCCGGTGAAGGCGTTGGCGTTACCGGAGTTGACGACCAACGCGCGCGCCTGACCGCCCTTCAGCTTGGTGCGGCACCAATCGACGGGCGCCGACGGGCACTTCGAGGTCGTGAACACGCCCGCGACCTGCGTGCCCTTGTCCAGCAAAGCCAGCATCACGTCGGTTCGCCCGGCATAACGGATGCCCGCCGCCGCGGTGGCGAAGCGGACGCCTTCGATCTCGGGGCAGTCCGGATAGGATTTGGGAGCAAGCGGGGAAACGGGCGAGGCTTTGGCCATGGGACGTCCTGAGGGCGGGCGGGAATCGGTTGCGCGCCAGAAAAGCAAAGCTGCGAACGAAAGAAAACCTCGCTCCGGGTCCGGAACGAGGTTTCTGTATCGTGGCGAGGCGGCGAGGCTTACTTCGCCTTGCCGGCCGGGGTCGCGGGCTTGGCCTGCGAAGCGGCGGGCTTGGTGTCGGGCGCCGCAGACTTGGCGTCCGCAGCTGCGGGGCCAGCGGCATCGCCGGGAGCCGGCACCACCGGAGCGGCCTCGGTCTTCTCGATCTTGGCGCCCTCCCGCAGCTTCACGATCTGCTCGGTCTGCGCCTTCTGCACGACATAATGCGAGACCTGCTCCTTAACCGTATCGAAGTCCGGGAAGCTCTTCTCGCGCTTGTCCTCGACCTGGATGACGTGCCAGCCGAACTGGCTCTTCACGGGATCGGAGATCTGCCCCTTGTCGAGTTTGAAAGCCGCATCCGCGAATTCAGGCACCATGCGGTCGCGCGTGAACCAGCCGAGTTCGCCGCCCTGCGATCCCGGATCCTTGGAGACCTCGTCTGCGACCTTGGCGAAATCCTCACCGGCCTTGACGCGCTTCAGGGCCGCCTGAGCCTCTTCTTCGGTCGGCACGAGGATGTGACGGGCCTGAACCTCGGTCTCGGGCTTCTGCGCCTTCGCGGCATCGTCATAGACGCTCTTCAAAGCGGCATCCGTCGTCGCGTCCTTGGCCACCTTGGAGAGCAAGCCCTCCATCAGCGCCTTGTCGCGCTGGTAGGCCATGCGGCGAGCGAAATCGGCGCCATCGCCCATCTTCTCGGCCTCGGCCTTGCGGGCCACGATCTTCAGATCGATCAGATAGTCGAGCACGTAGGCTTCGCGCTCCGGCCCCTGGACCTGCTGCGGCAAGCCCGCGCCGATATCGTCGAGGGCGACCTTGACGTCTTCGTCAGTGATCTCGACGCCATTGACCTTGGCGAGAACCTTGGCTTCCGCCCCGCCCGCGAGGCCGAGCCCCAGGGCAAACGCCAGACCGAGGGAGGCAAAACCTGCGCCCATGCGGCGGGTGGCTTTCAGACACGTCATTAAAAGACTCCGTTCCTGTCTCGCTCGGTCGGCGAACTCGAAAATCGTCCTGCCCGGCAATTGGGGCGTAACTTGGTCGAAACCGCTGCCGGGAGCAAGGGCGACGGGGCGGATTCAGGCTTACGTAGGAGGCAACGGAACCGCCGCGATGCCGCGGAATTGAACCGTCGAACGTCAGCCATGCCCTGGCTCACGTCAGTGGCCGTCTCGGGCCGTCTGATTGACAAGGCACAGGGGCGATCTTATCTCTCAGCCCGGTCTTTTCCGCCTGTTTGCCTGTGCGCAGGCTTGTCGCGCGGCGGCAAAAAACCCCGGTGACGTGGCTTCGTCCGCCCGTGAGGGTGTCGGCGCTCGCTCCGGTGGCGGATCGAGTTCCAAAAACGGTCCGGATTCGAACGGCTCCTCCGAGTCGTGCACGAAACCTGGTCCGCCAGAAAGGTCTTTGAATGTTAAGCTCTCTCGCAAAGAAGATTTTCGGCTCGGCGAACGACCGTCGGCTCAAGACCTACGGCCCGAAGGTGGACGCCATCGGCGCGCTCGAGGCAGAGGTTGCGAAACTTTCCGATGACGACCTGCGCCTCAGGACAGTTACCTTCAGGGCTGAACTCGCAGCTGGCAAGAGCCTCGACGACATCCTGATCCCGGCCTTCGCCACAGTGCGCGAGGCGGCACGCCGCGTCCTCGGCCAGCGCCATTTCGACATGCAGCTCGTCGGCGGCATGGTCCTGCACGAAGGCGCCATCGCGGAAATGCGGACCGGCGAAGGCAAGACGCTCGTCGCGACGCTCGCGACCTATCTCAATG
>JAQGKN010000428.1 GCA_028290085.1 Hyphomicrobiales bacterium | reverse complement strand
GGCGATGATGGCCGGCGCAGCGATCTGGCTCGACACGCCGCTGATCCTGCAATGGAACAATGCCGCCTCGTTTTTCGAAAACCCCGTCGCGACGCAAATCGGCATCGTCACGCTGTTGCACCAGATGGGCTATTTCGACATCCTGCCGCTCTACATAGTGCTGATGGTCTTTGCGCCACTGGTGGTGGCGCTTTTTCGCGTGTCGCCAAAGCTGCTCTTGCTCTGCTCGGTCGGCGCGTGGATGGCAGCGCTGATCACGGGCATCAACATTCCGACATGGCCGGTTGAAGGCGTGTGGTTCTTCAACCCGCTCGCGTGGCAATTCGATTTCGTGCTCGGCTTTCTGCTCGCGCGTCCCGTGGGCGCGGCGGCGCTCATCGCCAAGCATCGCGGGGCCTTGCGTGTGCTGGGCGGCGCCGTCGTGCTCGCCGGTCTTGCAATGGTGCTCACCGAATGGAGCCCGAGTCCGTTCGACGTGCCGGAGCCGCAACTGTTCTTCATGAACGACAAGACCTATCTGACCCCCATGCGGCTCATCCATCTGTTCGGGTTGATGGCGCTGATGACGGGCCTGTTCGAGATCGCGCTGAAGCGGCGCAGGTTTGCCTGGCTGGCGCGTCCGCTCTGTTCGCTGGGGCGAAATTCGCTGCATGTGTTCTGCGCCGGGTCGCTGCTGAGCCTCGCGGGCCAATTGCTGCGCTTTGCCGCGCCGATCAGTGTCCTGACCGATTGCGTCGTGCTATTGATCGGCATTCCCGTTCTGTTGGCTGTTGCCTGGGGAAATGAATGGCGCACAAACCTGCGACGCTGATGATGGGGCTGGCCCTGCTGCTGGCACTCGGATTGCGCGCCGAGGCGCAAAATGCTGCGCCGCAAGGTGATTCTGACGCAGCGCAAACCGCGACATCGCGCGAGATCGGAGCCATCCCACCCATCTTCCCGACATTGCCGCCGGAGGCGGCTGCGATGAGCCTTCAATGCGCTGTGCCGCAGTCGGAAGTCGCGCGGTCCTCGCCGCTGGTCAACACAGCGGCCCGGCTCGAGTCCGGCAATACGTTGCGCGTTCTCGCCATGGGCTCCTCGGCCTTCTGGTCGGCGGGAGGGCTGTCCGCGCCGCGCAGTTATCCATCGCAGCTCGAAACGATTCTCGAGGCGGTCTGGAAAGGCGTCGACGTCCAGATCATCAATCGCGGCGTGTCGGGTGAAATCGCCGCGACGAGTTCGCGCCGCCTCATCAATGAGGCGGCGATCCTTCGCCCGACGCTGGTGCTCTGGCAGGTTGGCACGGCCGATGCCGTGGCGCGCGTCGGCGTCGCTGAGTTCGAGGATCGGGTGCGCGCGACCGTGCGGCTGCTGCGCGAAAACCATATCGATGTGATTCTCGTCGGGCTGCAATACACGCCGAAATTCGCGCGCGACTCGCATTTCTTCGCCATACGCGCGGCGCTCGACAAGATCGCGGCCGAGGAGAATTTGCTCTATGTCCGCCGCTATCAGGCGATGGGTTTCATCGCCAACACGCGCGCCAATCTGAACATTCTCGCCGACGACGATTTCAAGATGGCCGATCTCGGTTACCCCTGCATGGCCGAACATATCGCGCAGGCTGTCGTCGCCAATATCTTCCTGCGGCGTAACGGCGATCGTCGCGGGGCTGCGCCCGCAAAGCCCAACTGAGACCCTAGCCGCCGTTGCCATTCAGCAGGCGGGCTGAAAGCTGCTCCAGAAAATCCTCGGCGAGGTCCAGGCGCTCAGTCGCATCTTGGCTGCCTCGGTGCGCCACGACGCGGTCCTCGTTCAAGGTCCAGCCGCAGGCCTTGATGCGCTTGGCGAGAAGCTTTGTTTGGCTCGCGGCGAAAGTTGCCGCCATGCCGCTGGGCCCCGCGTCGAAGCGGCGGATGCCGAGCTTTGCGCAGAGAAGGCGCAGGCGCGTGGCGCTGAGCAGCATTGCTACGTCGTCAGGCAAGGCGCCGAAGCGGTCAGCAATGGACAGTTCGAGCGCGCCGACAGCCGCCGCATCGTCGAGCCTTTCGATCTCGGTGTAGAGCGCGAGGCGCAGGTCCGGCTCTGGCACGTATTCCTGGGGGATGCGCGCTGCGAGACCGAGATTGATGTCAAGCGGTGGTTCGAGATTCTGCGGCTCCTCCCCGCGTGCGATGGCCAATGCGTGCGCGAGAAACTCCTGATACAGGCCAACTCCAATCAGCTTCATGTGGCCGGCCTGATCGTCGCCCATGAGATCGCCACCGCCGCGCAGATCGAGATCGCGCGCGCTGATCGCAAAGCCGGCGCCCAGATGATCGAGGGCCTGCAGCGCGCGCAAACGCTTCTCGGCAGCTGCCCATTTTGCATCGCCGGAATCGGTGAGAAAAAAGACGAAGGCGCGGCGGCTGCCACGCCCGACGCGCCCGCGCAGCTGATGCAATTGCGCCATGCCGAAGCGCCCCGCCTGCCAGACGAAGAGCGTGTTGGCGCCGGGTACGTCGAGGCCACTTTCAATGATGCTGGTGGCCAGCAGCACGTCGCCCGCTCCTTCAGCGAAGGTCAGCATCGCGGCGTCGATCTCGTCGGGTTTCATCTGTCCATGGGCTGTGAGCAGCTTGAGTTCCGGCACCGTCCTGCGCAGGAAATCAGCCGCGCCGTCGATGTCGGCGATGCGCGGGCAGACGAAGAAGGATTGTCCGCCGCGCCGCTTTTCGCGCATCAGCGCATCGCGCACGAGCCGCGCGTCGAGTTGTGTGACGGCGGTACGGACCGGCAGGCGGAGGGAGGGCGGCGTCGCGATGATGCTCAGATCCTGCAGACCCACGAGGCTCGCCTGAAGTGAACGGGGAATGGGGGTCGCTGTGAGCGTGAGGGCATGGGCCGTTTCGCTCAACGCGCGGGCTCGCGCCTTGTGTTGCGTTCCGAATTTCTGCTCTTCGTCGACGACAACGAGGCCCAGGTCGGAAAAGCCAACGCCGGTGCCGCAGATCGCATGCGTGCCCATGACGATGCGGATACTGCCGTCCGCGAGCCCTTTCTTCACCGCTCGGGCCGTGGCCGGCTCGACGAGCCGCGACAGTTCGGCGATCTCGATGCCGAGCCCGGCAAAGCGGCGTTGGAAGGTGCGCAGGTGCTGGCGCGCGAGCAGGGTCGTTGGCGCGAGTACGGCTACCTGACGCCCGCTGAGCGCAACGGCGGCGGCCGCACGCAGGGCTACTTCGGTCTTGCCGTAACCGACATCGCCGCAGACCAGCCGGTCCATGGGACGGCCCGAAGCGAGATCATCGAGCACGGCCTCGATGGCGGTGGCTTGGTCCGGCGTCAGCGTGAAGGGAAAGCGCGCTGCGAAGCGTTCGTAGAGATCGGCCGGTGGCTCTATGATGGGCGCGTTGCGCGCGCGGCGTTGTGCCGCCAAGGCGACGAGAGCCCTGGCGGTTTCGGCAATGTCCGCCGCGACTTTCTCGCGGCGCTTCGCCCAGGTGTCGCGATCGAGACGGTCGAGCGTGACGGCCTCGGGGTCCGCGCCATAACGCCAGAGGGAGGAAATTTCCGCGATGGGCACCATCTGTCGGGCATCGTCGGCATAGCGCAGGCACAGGAAATCATGCCGACCCTCCTGCGGGACATCGACGGCCTCCAGCTTTTCAAGAATGGCGAGGCCGTGATCGCGATGCACGACGACGTCCCCGATGCGCAGTCCGGTCTCGATGAAGCTCGGCGTTGCTGCGCGCTGCGTGCCGAACGTCCCGGCGCGACTCCCGAGCAGGTCGGCTGCGGCAATGAGAGTGGTATTCCGTCCCGTCAGGATCACGCCCTGATCGAGAGGTGCATCGAGCACGAGCGTCGTGCCAGCTTTGCCCACTTTCACAGACGCCCAACTGGCGGCGGTTTCGAGCTGCTGTGAGGCCATTCGGCGGATGCGGCGCGCAAGTGCCGCGAGGCCGGTGCGTGGGCCCGCGATCACGAGCGTGTCGCCTTCTTTCGCACGGGCGGTGACGAACTGGTCGAAGGCACGACCGGCGTTTTTCATGCGCGCAAAGACAGGCACCGACTCGAAGGGCGCGATTTCGAGCGGCGGTTCGAGCGCGTGTTCGCGTAGCGCGCCCGCCCATTCGTCCGGCGTCAGAAAGCGGCGGTCGGCTGGTTCGTGTCGCCCCTGTGCCTGTTCTCCCTCGGCAATCTGCTCGAAGGCGTACTCGGCGCGCGCCTTTTCCCCGTCTTCCAGCACGATCTGGCAGGCCTTCGCATAATCGAAGATTGCTTCGAGCGT
>JAQGKN010000397.1 GCA_028290085.1 Hyphomicrobiales bacterium | reverse complement strand
GCTCGATGCGCAGCTTGGTGTAGGAGGCGTAAGGGTCGACAGCGTTCACGTGTTGCTCCTCATCGGAATTTTCAGCCGTGCATCGTCAGGCCGCCCGAGACGCTGATTGTCTGTCCGGTGATGAAGCCTGCGTCGTCGCTCAGAAGAAAAGCGATCATGCCCGCGCAATCGTCGGGCTGCCCGAGGCGTCCCATCGGGATGGCTCGTGTGAGTGCATCAGCAAGCTTCTGATCGGCGAAGGACCGAAAGAGCGGCGTGTCGGTCGGACCGGGGCAGACCACATTCACTTGCACGCCGCTCTTCGCAAGCTCGCGTGCAAGCGTTTTCGAGAAGGATGCGATGCCGCCCTTGCAAGCCGAATAGACCGCTTCTCCCGATGATCCAACCCGGCCCGCGTCCGACGCGACGTTCACGATGCGGCCGAATTTGCGCTGCACCATGCCCTTGGCGATCACATGCTGAACATTCAGCGGACCGTAGAGATTGATTCCGATGATCTTGCGCCAGAGCTCGACATCGCTGTCGAGGAAGGGCTTCGCCAGATCCCAGCCCGCGACATTAGCGAGAAAGGCGACAGGTCCGGCCTTCTCCTCGAAATCCGCCGTCGCGCGTTCGACCTGCGCGTAGTCGGAGATGTCGACGCGGTAGACGAAGACCGACTCGGCCTTCGTCTCGCACATCTCCTTCGTGCGTTCGGCGCCCTCTTCGTCGAGATCGAAAATCGCGACCGTGCATCCTTCGCGGGCGAGCCGCAGTGTGACGGCGCGCCCGATGCCGCTTGCGCCGCCCGTCACGACCACGATCCGTTCATTCAATCCGAGCATATTCGCCACCGACCCGATGTCCCCGACAAGGCGCCCGGCCGCGCCCGGCTGACTGGGCAGGGAGGAGAATCCGGCAAGGCTATGACACAATCTTGCATGCTAAGTGACCGCGAGCAAGCCGGATATGGAAATACCTTGACAGACTTCCGGCACAATTGGACAGTAGCTCAAAGCAGGACAAGCTTGCGCGCCAAGCACCGGAGCAGCCGCGACGCTCGCGCCCGGCGAGAGGAAGGGAACAAGATGCCAGGGCCCCTAGCCGGCGTTCGCGTGGTCGATCTAACGTCCGTGGTCTTCGGCCCGCTGGCGACGCAGATCCTCGGCGATCTCGGCGCGGATGTCGTCAAGGTTGAAGGCCCCGAGGGCGATACTACCCGCTACACCGGCCCTGCGCGTTCGCCTGACATGGCTGCGCTATTCATGGGATTGAACCGGAATAAGCGTTCGGTCGTCCTCGACCTCAAGCAACAGGCGGCGAAAGACGCGCTCTGGAAGCTCGTCGACGGCGCGGACGTGTTCATTCATTCGATGCGGCCGGACAAGATCGCGGCGCTTGGCTTTTCGCCAGCCAATGTGCTCGCACGCAATCCGAGGATCGTCTACGGCGGGCTCCACGGCTACCTCAGCGAAGGCCGCTACGCTGGCCGGCCCGCCTATGACGACGTCATCCAGGGGCAGTCGGGAGTGGCGGCGTTGATGTCGGGTGTCACCGGCGAACCGCGCTACGTTCCGCTCATTATCGCGGACAAGACCTGCGCGCTGGCGGCCGCCAATGCGATCACCGCAGCGCTGTTCGCCCGCGAGCGGACCGGCAAGGGTCAATTCGTCGAAGTGCCCATGCTGGAAACCATGGTGTTCTTCGTCTTCGTCGAACATCTTTACGGCCGCACCTTCGACCCGCCCGAAGCGCCGCTCGGCTATTCGCGTCTTCTGGCGCCCTGGCGCAAGCCCTATCGAACCCGCGACGGCTATATTTGCATGCTCGCCTACACCGACCCCCAATGGAAGAAGTTCTGGCGCGAAATCGGACGCCCCGAATTGAACGACGATCCGCGCTTTTGCAATCTCGCGGCCCGCAGCCGCAACATCGACGAGGTTTATAGACTTGTCGGCGAATCGCTGCACGGACGCACGACCAAAGAATGGCTGCAAACCCTCGAAAAACTCGACATCCCGAGCGCGCGGATCGCGACGCTTGACGAGGTTTTCGACGATCCGCATCTGGCGGATGTGGGTCTCTTCCAGAAGGCGCAGCATCCGACCGAAGGCGAGATCGTGATGACGCAGCTGCCGCTCCGCTTCAGCGAAACAAAAATCGCGATAGGCCGC
The DNA here is from genome assembly GCA_028290085.1 of Hyphomicrobiales bacterium. GTDB lineage: Bacteria > Pseudomonadota > Alphaproteobacteria > Rhizobiales > Beijerinckiaceae > Terripilifer. The sequence continues at coordinate 5,349 of JAQGKN010000397.1, read as the reverse complement.
ATGCAGCCAAAATTTGGCGAGCACAGCCGCGACATCCTACATGAGGCGGGGCTGACTGAAAGCGAAATGACGGCCCTCTTCACAACAGGCGCCGCACGCGACGGCGGCATGATGAAATCAAACAAGAACGGACCCTCCACATGAAAACCGTCGGCATTGGATTCTACTGGAATGATCTCAAGGTGGGCGACCGCTTTCGCACGTTGAACCGGACCATCACCGAATCCGACATCGTGAACTTCATAGGCGTCACGGGCATGCTGGAAACGCTGTTCACCGATCTGAGCTTCGGCCAGGAGCATGGCGTCATCAAGGGACGGGTCGCGCCAGCAGCGCTCGTCTACACCATGATCGAGGGCCTGCTCTGCCAAGCCACCATGCAGACGACCGGGCTCGCGCTTCTCGAAGTCGAGAAAAAGGTGCTGAATCCGGTCTTCGCTGGCGATACGATTCACGCGGAGGTCGAGGTCACCGAGGTGCGGCCGACCAGCAAGGGTAACCGGGGCATCGTCACCACGCAGAACAATGTCATCGTGAGCGCCCGTGACAAAATGGCGATTACATACCGCGCGGTTCGCATGTTGGCCGGACGACCCGACCATGCAGCCTGAGTTTACGGCAGCTCGACGTCCTGCAAATCGGCCTGCAACATGTTCAGGTAATGCACGAACGCAACGGTGTCGTCGAAGCGGAACTGGACCATGGCCTGCCGGTAGAACTCATAGATTTTGGGCTGCAAAGACGTCCAGAAGCGCCTGCCTTCGGGCGTCAGCTTGACGATGCGCGCGCGGCGGTCCACCTCGTCCGTGATCCGCACGAGATAGCCATCGCGCTCGAGCCGCTTCAGGACGCCATCGAGATTTTGCCGACTGACGAGGAGATAGTCGGAAAGATCGGCCAGCGACATGCCCTCTTCCGCGCGCGGACGAGAGAGTGCACCGAGCATCGCCCATTGAACCGTGCTGATCCCGAGTTCCTTGAAAGCCTGCCGCTGGAGTGTGTTTCCGAGCTGAAACAAGCGGAAGAAGATGCGATTGTTGATCGCTCCGGGCTCTCGACTGACCTCGGTCGGCTTGGACGGTAACGCTTTTGCAGCCTCTTTCATGAACCTTCGATCCGTCTCGTGCGTCGCGTGTCTCAACAGAGGAATAGCATCATCTAGAGACGAAAACACATCCTTTTCGCAACCGCGAAAGGTGACGACGAGCCGATCAGTTGCAAGCATCGCATCAATATGTTGATATATATTTCGGTCGACAGAAGAGCGGCTTACTGGAGGGGACCATGCAGGGATTCTGCAAGACGAAGGCTGGCGCATCAGTCCGGCGCCGTACGGGCTTTGCGGCCTTGGGTCTAGCGTTCTCCACCCTCCTGTGCGCGCTCGCGCCGCGGCCGGCCTTCGCTTTTCCGGACCGACCCGTTCGCTTAATCATTCCGCTGCCGCCGGGCGGCATCGCCGACATCGTTGCGCGCGTCATGCAGCCGCATCTCGAAAAGTCCTTCGCCCAGCCAATCATCATTGAGAACCGGCCTGGCGCGAGCGGCATCGTGGGCGCGAACGCGGTGCACAATGCGCCAGCTGACGGCCATACGCTCCTTTTCGTCACCACGACATTCTCAATTAATGCCGCCCTCAAGCCTAGTGTGCAATATCTTCGCGCTCTCGAGCCGGTGAGCATCCTCGCGCAGAATTCACTTCTGTTTCTCGTCAACCCCAACGTGAAGGCCAAGAGCCTGAAGGAATTTGTCGCGCTCGCGAAGACGCAGAAGATGTTCTACGGCACGCCTGGCATTGCCAGCCAGGCTCACCTCCTGCTCGAAGCTTGGAGCGGCCAAGCGGGCATACAGATGCAGCACGTGCCCTATCAGGGCGGCCCGCCCGCCGTCCTGGCTGCTGTCAACGGCGAGGTCGACCTCACTCTGATCTCGCCAGCGGCCTCGTTACCGCAGATCACGCATGGCGCATTGCGCGCCCTCGCCACGAGCGCTTCGACGCGAGAGAAGGAATTGCCCGACGTGCCGACTGCCGCTGAAGCAGGCTTTCCCAATTTCCATGCGCGTCAATGGATCGGCCTCGTGACAACGCCCGGCACGCCGCAGCCTATCATTGAGCAGCTGAATCGCGCGTTTCAAGAGGTTCTCCAGCGCGAGGACGTGAAGGAAGTGATGTTGAAGCAAGGCATGACGCCGGGCCGCGGCGGGCCGCAGGAGCTTCGACAGCTACTCGACACCGAGATCAAGCAATGGACCGAGGTCGCCAAGACGGCGAAGATCACCGTAGACTGAGCGATGCGGCAACGAAGGATGACTCCATGAAGCTGATCGGCATACTTGAGATGGCGGCCCCAGATGGAGACCGCCTTGCTTACTGGCAAGTCTTTGTCGATGCGCTCGGCGCCTGTGGCTTGGTCAAAAACCGCGACTACGCACTCTGCCTGTGCTGGGCGAACGGCTCGAAAGATCGTCTCGCCCGCGCCGCGCAAGAGCTTATTGCCGATTCTGTCGATGTGATCGTAACCGCGGGTACGCCGGCCGCTGCGGCTGCGATGCAGGCAACATCCGACATTCCGATCGTCATGGCGACGGGCGTCAGTCTGGGGACGAACCTTTCCAACCCGGACGCGCCGGCGTCGTGCAACGCAACGGGCATCAGCGACCTCCCCCGCGGCATCAGCAAGCTGCGCTTATCGCTCTTGCGCGAAGCGCTGGTCCCGGACGCGAGGCTGGCCTTTCTGGCGGATCGCGCAAATCCATCATCGCCGCTGGCTGTGCAGGAGACGCTCGCCGCAGCGTCCGAACTAGGCATCGACGTCGTCATTTACTGGCTTGAAGACTGGCCGCAGATCGCGTCGGTGCTCGGGGCAATGCGGGCTGATGGCGTCGGCGGCTTCGTCGTGGCGCCCGGCGCCATGTTCTTCGCTCGCCGCCACGAGCTTGCATCGCATGCGCTCGATCATGGGCTCGCTACAGTCGCCGTGCGACGCGAATATGCAGAGGCTGGTTGCCTCATGGCCTATGGCGCGCCGCTGCGGGAGAATTACAGCGAGGCTGCCCGGCTGGTCAGCCGTATTCTGGCCGGCGAGAAGCCGTCGGACATTCCGATCACCGAGCCGACAACATTCGAACTCGTCATGAATCTTGACAGCGCGCAAGCGCTGCGCATCGACATGCCCGCATCGCTGCTCGCGCGAGCTGAAACATTTCCTCGGTCCTAAAAAGCCGCCTCTCGAGCGAAAGGCGGCTTCATGCAAGGGTCAGACGACCGGGCAGAAGCCGCCGTCCACATTGATCGCAGTGCCGGTGACGTAGCTGCCCGCGTCAGATGCGAGAAACAGCATCATGTTGGCAAATTCTTCGGCGAGGCCGACGCGCTTCATTGGGATGCGTTGGCCCATTTCGGCGATGTAGTCTTCGTAGCTGCGGCCCTTGTTCTCCGCTGCATGATCGCGCACCCACTGATCTGTCTGGATTAGCCCGACGATAACGGCATTGACGAGGATGTTGTGCGCGGCGCCATCATTGGCCATCACTTTCGTCAACGACATGCCGGCGGCCCGGGTGACAGAGGATGGCGCGCTGCCCGCACGCGGCCATTTCGCGCCGCTGCTAAGGGTGTTGATGATGCGGCCCCACTTTCGTTCCTTCATCCCTGGCCATGCCGCGCGTGACAGACGGATAGCGGAGAACAGCTTCAGCTCGAAATCATTGGCCCAGCGTTCATCCGTAATCGTGTCGAAGGGCGAAGCATTATGCGAGCCGGCGTTGTTAAGAAGAACGTCCACCTTGCCAAGTTCCTGTTCGGCGGTCCGGAACGCCCGCTCGCAATCCTCGGCTTTGGTGACGTCGGCGGAGATGGTAATGACTTTGCCCTTTCCTTCTCGCACCAGGGTGGCCCGCGCTTCCTCCAGCACGTCGGCCCGGCGCGCGATGATCGCGACATGAGCGCCGGCCCGCATGAAATTCGTCGCAGCCGCGAAGCCAATGCCCTTGCTGCCGCCCGCGATCAAAGCGCAACGCCCGTCCATCCGCATCTCAACCATTATATCCTCCCGTGTTTTTCGTTTTCGTTCTCGGGCGCGAACAGCGCCTCGAAGCCAGCAGCGCGCCATGTGTCGGCATGCTCAGGCGCTTTCAGGAATCCGATCAGCGACAGAGCCGCGGTCACCGACGCGCAAGATGCCGGAATGGCGGAGCCATAGACGACGTAGTTCTGCGCTGTTGGTGGCAGCATGCCCGCCAGGCGCACGCCCGGAATGTGTTGCGCCTCGCTCACCAGAAAGAGGCCGAGATCGGCGCCGCCGGAGGACACGAGTTCGCCGCCGCCGTGAATGGCGCCCTTGTTGATTAGCCTACCGGCCAGTTCGTCAGCGAGGCCGAGCCTTGCGAACACGCTCGCCAGATGGCGCCCAGTCGGCGTGCGCGGATCAGCGAGGACAATAGCGCGCGCCGCGCGCAGCGCCCTGCAAAGCGCGGCTTCATCCGATAGGTCGGGCGCCTCGGCGCCCTCCGGCACGACGATGCCGATCCCGACGCGCGCGAGCGGGGCACAGCCTTCCTCGCGCAAGGGAACCCGGTCGCCAATGGCCGCAATAAGGGGCTCGGGCAAAAAGATGATGTCCGGGTGATCGCCCGCGATCACCCGCTCCTGGATCTCGCTCACGATGCGCACGAGCGCGTCCACGCGTTGCCCGGTCTCCCGCTCGAAAGCCGGAAGCAGAAGATCGAACACGCGCTGCGGTGCGCCGCCAGTAAAAACGCGGATCGCGTTTGCCCTCATTCCACTCATCCCTGCGAAATGAATTTGACGTTCAGATAGGCCTGCAAGCCTTCTACGCCCCCCTCGCTGCCATGCCCGGATTCCTTCACGCCGCCGAAGGGCGTCTCCGGAGTCGAGATGGTGACGGAATTCACGCCAACCATGCCCGACTGCAACGCATCGCCAATCGCTGTCGCAGTCGCGCCGGACGAGGTGAATGCGTAAGCGGCAAGACCGAACTCGAGCGAATTCGCGCGCTCCACGACTTCGTCAAAGCTCTTGAAGCGGACGATGGGCGCCATGGGTCCGAAGGGCTCCTCCGTCATCACCTTAGAATCGTCGGGAATGTCGGTGAGGATTGTCGGCTCGTAGAAGAATCCTTCGTTGCCGCGGCGTCGCCCACCCGTAACGATCTTGCCGCCGCGATCGACAGCATCAGTGACGAACGCATCCATCGCATCGAGCCGGCGCGCATTGGCGAGCGGCCCCATGGTCGTGTCGGCGTTGAGACCGTTGCCTAGCCGCAGGCCCTGCGCATATTCGGTGAAGCGCGATAAGAATGGTTTGTAGATCTCGTCCTGCACATAGAAGCG
>JAQGKN010000386.1 GCA_028290085.1 Hyphomicrobiales bacterium | reverse complement strand
TCCGCGTGACCTTCACACTGCCGGAGCGCGAGCTCGGCGATTTGCAGAAGGCGCTTGCGCAGCCCGGCAGCGTGCCTGTTCGCGCCATCAACGCCGGCCAGACGATTGCCACAGGCAAGCTCGTGTTCATTGATTCCTCGGTCGATCAGTCGACCGGCACGATCACCGCGAAGGCGCTGTTCGACAACAGCAACTTCAAGCTCTGGCCTGGCAAGTATCTCGATGTCGAGCTCGATACATCCGTTCACGACAATGCGATTGTCGCGCCTGCAATTGCAGTTCAGCAGGGACAGAATGGGCCTTATGTTTTTGTAGCAAAGGCCGACAAGACGGCTGAGCTGCGCAATGTGAAGATCGGGGCGTCTGAGGGCAGCAACATGGAAATCCTCGACGGTCTTGCTGCGGGCGAGCAGGTCGTTGTCGATGGTCAGCTTCGCCTTTCTAATGGTGCCAAGATCGTCACGACCGAGGCTCCTGCCACGAAGGTGAGCCAGGCTTCGCCGACCGACACGTCCGTGCAGACGAGCAAGGAATAGACATGAACATCTCCGACTTCTGCATTCGTCATCCGGTCGCAACGACGCTGATGTCGGTCGCGCTGATCGTGGGCGGCGCGTTCTCCTATTCCTTCCTGCCTGTGGCGGCTTTGCCGAACACGGAGTTTCCGGTCATCAATGTTTCGGCGCAATTGCCGGGCGCGTCGCCTGATACGATGTCGACCTCGGTTGCAACGCCGCTCATCAAGCAGTTCTCGACCATTGCCGGCATCGACACGATCTCGTCGTCGTCCACGCTGGGCAACACGTCGATAGCCATTGAATTTGTGCTTGGCCGCAACATCGACGCAGCCGCCGCCGACGTGCAGTCGGCCATTGCGCGCACGCAGAAGCAATTGCCGGCCGAGATGACGACCGCGCCCAGCTATCGCAAGGTCAATCCTGCCGACGCCCCGATCCTGCTTCTGTCCCTGCGCAGCGAGACGACGCCACTTTCGCAGCTCGATGCTTTCGCGCAGCAGGTTATCTCTCCCGCCCTGTCGACCGTCGCGGGCGTGGCGCAGGTTTCGATTTACGGCAGTCAGAAATATGCCGTGCGCATCCAGCTCGACCCAAATGCGCTGGCCTCGCGCGGCATCGGTGTCAACGAGGTTCAGGCAGCCATCACGGCGGCCAATGCCAACACGCCGGTCGGCACGTTGCAGAACAAGCAACAGCAGCTCACTATCGTGGCCAGCACGCAGCTCGCCAATGCTGAGCAGTTCCGCAATGTGATCATCGCGACGCGCAACAACCGAACCGTGCGCCTCGGCGACGTCGCCACTGTCATCGACTCCGTGGAGAATTTCCAGAGCGCCAGCTGGTATGACGGCACGCGCGCCATCGTGCTGGCGGTCCAGCGCCAGCCCGATGCGAACACGGTGGACGTGGTGGACCGCGTTCGGCAAATGCTGCCGACCTTCAAGGACCAACTACCGCCATCCGCCAGCATTTCCACGCTGAACGACCGCTCGACCTCGATCCGCTCGGCGGTGGAGGATGTGAAGTTCACGCTCGGCCTGACCATTGCGCTCGTCATCATGGTCATCTTTCTCTTTCTGCGCCGCGTCTCGGCGACGATCATCCCCAGTCTGGCTGTGCCGATCTCCATCGTCGCGACGCTCGGGGCGATGTATCTGTTCGGCTTCTCCATCGATAATATTTCGCTGCTGGCGCTGACGCTGTCGGTCGGCCTCGTTGTCGACGATGCCATCGTGATGCTGGAAAACATTTACCGTCACATGGAAGAAGACGGTATGAGCGCCTTCGAGGCGGCGCTGAAGGGCAGCCGCGAGATCGGCTTCACCATCGTGTCCATCACGGTGTCGCTTGTCGCAGTCTTCATTCCCGTGCTGCTGATGGGGGGCGTCATCGGACGCTTGTTCAACGAATTCGCCGTGGTGGTGACGACATCCATCGCGGCCTCCGCCTTCGTCTCGCTGACGCTGACGCCGATGCTCTGCTCTTTGCTGCTCAGCGTGCCCAAGACGCATGACGAGCCGGAGAAGAAGCCTCTTCTGGAACGCGGTTTCGATCGTGTGCTCAACGGCTACGACCGCCTGCTGAAGGTCAGCCTGCGCAACCAGCCGGTGATGCTTGGGGTGTTCTTCATCACGCTCGGTCTCACGCTCTGGCTGTTCATGATAGTGCCCAAGGGATTCTTCCCGCAGGAGGATATCGGCCAGCTCAGCGTTTCCACCGAGGCGCGCCAGGACATTTCCTTCGATGCCATGACCAAGCTGCAGCAGCAGGTCGCCGACGTATTCCAGAAATCTCCCTATGTGGAGCATGTGGCCTCGACGGCGGGCTCGGTGTCGGGCGGCTCGTCGTCCATGAATACGGGGCGTCTCTTCGTCGAACTGAAGCCGCAGAACGCGCGCCCGAAGCTCGAGGTTGTGCTCTCGGGCCTCCGCCGCGAGCTGGCGAAGGTGCCGGGCATTTCGACCTACATGGTGCCGGTGCAGAACCTGCGCATTGGCGGACGGTCGTCCAAGAGCCAGTACCAGTTCGTGATGCAGTCGGTGAATCAGGATCAGCTCTATCCGTGGTCGCAGAAGCTTGCGGGGGCAATGGAGACCGATCCGAAGTTTGCCGACGTGGCGAGCGATCTGCAGAACAACGCGCTGCAGGCGACCTTGAACGTCGATATGGACAAAGCGAGCGCGCTCGGCATCGGTGCTGACATGATCCGCTCGACGCTCTATTCGGGCTTCGGCACGCGTCAGGTCTCGACCATCTACACCACGGGTGACAGCTATTTCGTGCTGCTTGAATTTAACCCGGATGTGAACTGGTCGCCTGCGCAGCTCGATCTCATTCGCATTCGCGCAGCCAACGGCAAACTCGTTCCGCTCAGCGCGGTAGCGCGTGTCGAGCGCACGACGGGGCCGCTCAGCGTCAACCAGCTCGGGCAGCTGACGGCCGTGACGATTTCCTTCAACCTGCCGGCGGGTGTGTCGCTGGGCGAGGCGACGCAGCGCATTGACGAGTTGAAGAACCAGTTGAATGTGCCGAGTTCCGTCTCGACGACATTCACGGGCACGGCCAAAACGTTCCAGGATTCACTGGCCAACCAGACGATCCTGCTGACGGCCGCCATCATCACGATCTACATCGTGCTCGGCATCCTCTACGAGAGTTTCGTGCATCCGCTGACGATCCTCACCGGCCTGCCTTCGGCAGCCATGGGCGCCCTAGGTACGCTCGCCTTGTTCAAGATCGACCTGAGCGTCATCGCGATGATCGGCTTGCTGATGCTGATCGGCATCGTCAAGAAAAACGCGATCATGATGATCGACGTCGCGCTGGAGTTGCAACGAGACGGGCAGGAGCCGAGAGACGCGATCTACCATGCGTGTCTGTTGCGTTTCAGGCCGATCATGATGACGACGCTCGCCGCCATCATGGGAACGCTGC
>JAQGKN010000330.1 GCA_028290085.1 Hyphomicrobiales bacterium | reverse complement strand
CCGAACATGCCGATGTCGTACAGGCTTGCGTGGATGTTTTCCTGAGCAATGAACTGCAAGCCTATGCCGACACCTGCAACATGCTCGGCACCGCCGACGTCCGGCCCGGCCTGTCCAGCATCACGGCCCCCACGCGCATTCTGGTCGGCGACGAGGATTACGCAACGCCGGTCGCCATGGCGCAGACGATGCACGACGGCATCAAGGGCTCGACCCTCACCATCGTGCCGGGCGCGCGCCACCTGTCACCGCTGGAAATCCCCGAGCAGGTCGCAGCCAAGCTGCGCGAGCTGTTGTAACAACGCAGACGGGTCCGTCATTGCGAGGAGCGAAGCGACGCGGCAATCCAGAAGTCGCAAGACCGTACTGGATTGCTTCGCTTCGCTCGCAATGACGGCATCGAGAAAGCGCCCCTCCCACCGGGAGAAACACTCGCGAGACTAGTTACTCCGCGCGAGCGCAGCCTTCACATTCTCGATCACGGCAAGCGGCGTCGCATACATTTGCGCCACGAGCTTCTGAACCTTCTCACCATCGCTGGGGATGACATCGATGTTCATCTTCTCGGCTTCTGCAAGCAGTTCAGCGTCAGCCATGGTCTCCGAGAAAGCCTTGCGCAGGAAGGCGACACGCTCCGGCGGCGTGCCGGGCGGCAGGATGAAGGGCCGTGCGAAAGCGTTCTGGCCGTAGAACATCTGCATCGCCTGACGCTGCTCGTCGGTCTTGGCCAGCGAGATCATCAGCGGCACGCCCGCCGCTGTCAGGGCCGGATGTCCGTTCATGTCTTCCTGTGCGAAGACGCGCGCGAAATTGCTCTCCTTGAGCATGTCGGGATATTGCACCTTCACGGTGGACCAGCCCAGACCGCAGATGCCCTGCAGCTCGTTGCCTTCCACACCCATGGTCACTTCGCGCGAGCCCTTGTAGCCCGTGACCATGCGGAATTTCGTGCCCAGGATACCATTGGTAATCTTGGGGAAGTCTGCCGTGGTGCTGCCCGGTGCCGTGGCGCCGATGATCAGCTCTTTCTTCTGGAGGTCCTCCAGCGTCGAGACTCCCGCATCCTTGCGCACGAGGCAGACAAGTACCTCGGAATGAGCATTGCCGACATAGTTGAACTTGCTCGGATCGTAATCGCGCTTGACCGTGTTGTTGAGCAAGGGATCGACGATGACGCTCGGGAAGGTCACGCCCATCAGCGTGCCGTCCTTGGGCGCGATGTTGTAGAGATGGCTGGCGACGATATTGCCGCCCGCGCCCGGCATGTTCTGCACGATGACATTCGGCCGACCGGGAATGTGCTTGGCCAGATGACGCGAGACGAGCCGCGCATAGGTGTCGAGACCGCCGCCCGTGGACGAGCCCACGGTGATCGTCACCGTCTTGCCGGTATAGAAGGCCGCCGGATCGAATTGCGCCGCAGCGGGCGTCGAGATGGAGGCAGCAGCGATGAGCCCTGCCATCGAAAGCAGACGAGTCGGAACCATGGTTTCCTCCATAGTGGCAGCTCTTCGCAGAGCTGTTTTTTTATTTTCAGCCCTGCTGCAGGCAGGTTTCGACGGCCCGCGCAGCGAGAACGGGAATGAGATGCGCGCGATATTCGGCACTGCCGTGCATGTCGGACGCGAGACCCGCGCTCGGCACATTGAGCGATGCAACAGCGTCAGGCGTGAAGCTGGCCGACAGCGCCGCTTCCATCGCAGGCACGCGGAATACGCCGTTCTCCCCTGCCCCGGTGATGGCCACGCGCACGCCCGCATCGCTGCGCGACACGAATACGCCGACCGTCGCGTAACGCGACGCGGGGTTGCGGAACTTGATGTAGGCGGCCGATGACGGACGCGGGAAACGGATCGCCGTGATGATCTCGTCTTCCTCGAGCGCCGTCTGGAACAGCCCTTGAAAGAACTCATCAGCCGCGATCTCGCGACGGTCGGTGACGATCATGGCGCCGAGCCCAAGGCAGGCGGAGGGATAATCCGCAGCCGGATCGTTGTTGGCGACGGAACCGCCGATCGTGCCGCGATTGCGCACCTGCGCATCGCCGATGCCGCTGGCCAGCACGCACAGCGCCGGAATAGCTGCGCGAAGTGCCTCGGAGGCAGCCACATCCGCGTGACGCGTCATCGCGCCGATGGTGACATGCTTGTCGCCGACTTCAATGCGCTTCAGCTCCTTCAGGGCGCCGAGGTCGATCATTTCGGAAGGCTGCGCCAGCCGCATCTTGCACGTCGGCAGCAAGGTCATGCCGCCGGCCAAAATCTTCGCGTCGGCCTGACGGCGCAGCTCGGACACGGCATCCGCAACCGATGTCGCGCGGTGATATTCGAATTCATACATGGCGCGGTGCCCTTCTCAATGGCCGACGGGCGTCAGGCCCGCCGCGGCCTGCACAGCTGCGACAATGTTGTGATAGCCCGTGCAACGGCAGAGATTGCCCTCCATTTCATGGCGGATCTCTTCCTCTGTCGGCTTGGGATGTTTCGCGAGAAGGTCGATGGCGCGCATCACCATGCCCGGTGTGCAGAAGCC